>JAYVRC010000450.1:0-4007 GCA_043776615.1 Sphingobacteriia bacterium | reverse complement strand
AATTTGGCTAATTTTATATCAGTTGAAAAAGCTTCAATATCATATTATTCTCGTTGTATCATTGCTAGTTATTACTGCAAGTAATAAAATTTTTGCTCAACAAAGCGTTTTAGATACCTTAAAAGTAAGCGCTTACATTACCCCGGAAGGCGATACAATAGGTCAGTCTTATTTACCACCTGTTTTTGTTTATGGAAGGATGACTAAACAATGGAGGAATTATTGGGCAGATTGGACCCGATTAAGGAACGCAGTTTATGTTACCTATCCTTATGCAAAATCGGCGAGTAGGATTATGAATGAAATTAATGCCAAGTTGATAAATGTTACAGATAAAAGTAAAAGAAGAACAATTATAAAAGAAAGAGAAAAAGATCTAAAAAAAGAATTTACAGATAAGCTTACTAATCTTTCAGTTTATCAAGGAAAAGTATTGATGAAGTTAATTAATAGAGAAACAGGTAATAATTGTTATGAAATTATTCATGAATACAAAGGCTTTATTAGTGCCGCATTTTGGCAAACTATTGCTGTTGTTTTTGGAAGTAATTTAAAGCAATCGTATGAGCCTAAGGGCAAAGACCTAGATATGGAAAAGATTGTACGTGATGTGGAAGTAATGTATGGTTATAGAAGTACGCCATAGTCTTTTAATAATTCAACAAATTTTTCTCTGGGAATCATAGTTGCTCCTAAACTTTCTAAATGGCTGGTATAAACTTGACAATCGATTAATTGTACTCCTTCTTTTTTTAATAATTCTACATAAAGTAAAAATGCAAATTTGCTAGCGTTGGTAATTTTGCTAAACATACTTTCTCCAAAAAAAACATTGCCTAATCTGATTCCATACAGTCCGCCTACTAATTCGCCATTAAGCCAAGTTTCGGCACAATGAGCATATCCTAAAATATGTAATTGAATGTAAGCAGCTTCAACTTCATTGGTAATCCAAGTTCCTGCCTGTCCTTCTCTTGGTAGAGATTTGCAATTATGTATAACATTTTTAAATGAAGTATTGGTCTTGAATTGGAAATGATTTTTTTTAATGAGTTGATTCATGCTTTTACTAATTAGCATTTTCTCTGGAAATAAAACAAATCTTGGGTCAGGGCACCACCATAGTGGGGTATCTCCTTCAAACCAAGGGAATATGCCATGTTGATAAGCGTATAAAATTCTCTCGGGACATAAATCACCACCCATTGCTAGTAAGCCATCTGATTGAGCATCTTCAATAGGAGGGAACCAGATTTTTTTGGAGAGGACTTGCATTAGTCTTTAGTCTCAACTGTTGCTCCAATTCCCCTTTCAGTTATGGAATTGCACATGGGTTTAAGCGTATCGTAATCCCCAGATTTAACCGCGTATTTGCCTTTATTGTGAATAAATAGGGCACATTGTTCTGCTTGTTCTTTATTGTGGCCACAAACTTCAATAAGTGTTTCTATTACCCATTCAAATGTATTTACTTCATCATTCCAAACAACTAAGCTATATGATATAGCTAGAGCTGTATCGGTATCAGCTTCAAGAGCTTCCCAAGGTTTACTTGAAATGGAGGAAAATGTAAAAGACATAGTGCAAATGTAAGTTTTGGAGCAATCAAAATGAGTGTTTTGTAAGAATAGTATGAAAAAGCATAATTTTTTTTGGCAGTTAGGCCACAGACCCTATTTTTGCACTCCCAAACAATATTGGGAGCATAGCTCAGTTGGTTTAGAGCATCTGCCTTACAAGCAGAGGGTCCGCGGTTCGAACCCGTGTGCTCCCACAAAGACTTCATAATTTTATGAGGTCTTTTTTTATGCATATGTTCCAAGTATATTCATATCTTGTTAACATAAATTATTATGAAATCAATACCCCATATTTTATCCGAGTTAGAAGGGAAACTATCATATAATGATTTTATTAATCCAGCAATTTCCGTTTCATCTGTAGGTTGGCATATTGATCATAGTTTGATGGTAATTAACCAAATTGTAAAATCAGTTAATTTATCTGATCCTAAAGAGTATGAATGGAAATTCAATAGTAAAAGGTTTATCGTTTTTACATTAAATAAAATACCGAGAGGAAAAGCAAAAGCACCAAAGGGGGTAATTCCAGTGGAAGAGTTTAATGCTGATTCAGTTAATGAAAAATTTATAATGGCAAGAGAAAATATTGAGTTATTAAAAGGGCTTCCTCCCAATAAATTTTTTGTACATCCTTTTTTTGGAAAGTTAAATGTGAAGCATACATACAAAATGATTCAACTACATACGAATCATCATTTACATATTATTAATGATATTATTGCATTTGTCGACTAATTGATAATGAATATTCATCTAGAATCGATAGCAATGAATGAAAATAATAAAGTAGGTACTAATTTTCTTAAATCATATGTAAAATATAGCTATTAATCGATATTAAAACTTTATAAATAAACCATTCAATATGCAAAACTCAAGAAGAAGATTTATTAAAAAAACTGCTATGGGTACTGTAGGTCTTGCTTTAGGTAATTTTACCAATAGCTTTTCCGCAAAAAGTTATGCTAGAATAATAGGTTCTAACGAACGTATCAATCTAGCAATACTTGGTTTAGGCCGTCGTTTAAGTGCTTATTATGAGCCAATTGGTTTAAAGGAAAGCAATGTAGAGCTCGTTTATTTATGCGATGTGATGAAGAAACAACGAGAAGCTGCAATTGGAAAATTTTCAAAATACATTAACTATATACCTAAGTTAGAAAACGATTGTAGAAAAGTTTTTGCAGATAAGCAAGTAGACGCTGTAATTAATGCAACTCCCGATCATTGGCATACTCCTGGTTCTATAATGGCTGTAAAAGCTGGAAAGCATGTTTATGTAGAAAAGCCATGTAGTCATAACCCTCGTGAAGGAGAATTACTTGTAGCAGCTCAAAAAAAATATGGTAAAATAATTCTTATGGGAAATCAACAACGTTCTGCTGTTGAATCTATCGATATTGTTCAACAAATTCATAATGGAGTAATTGGTAATGCATACAAGGCTGTAGCATTTTATACAAATGATAGAGGCGAATGCCCAGTGCAAAAGCCTGCACCCGTTCCAGAAGGATTAGACTGGGAATTGTTTCAAGGACCTGCACCTAGAAGAGATTATACACATGATACATGGGATTATAATTGGCATTGGTATGGATGGAATTATGGTACTGCAGAAACTGGAAACAATGCAACACATGAATTAGATATAGCTCGTTGGGCTTTACAAACAGAATTTCCTGAGTATATTTCTGTAGAAGGAGCTAAAAGACATTTTGTTGATGATGGTTGGGAAATGTATGATACAATGGATGCGACTTTCCGTTTTCCAGATAATAAAATAATACAATGGGATGGTAAAAGTAGAACAGGATATAAAACATACGGAAGTGGTAGAGGTACTATCATTTATGGAACTAATGGAAGCGTTTATGTAGACAGAGATGGGTATAAATTGTACGACCGTAGTGGCAAACTAATAAAAGAGGTAAAATCCGCATTCCCTGAAGGAGGAACAAGTTTAGGAGGAGGAGGAGGAATGACTACCATGCATGTGGTTAATTTTTTTGATACTATCAGAGGAAAAGCCAAGCAAGTTTCATCGATTGAAGAAGGAGTTAAAAGTACATTGCTCTGTCATTTAATAAATATTGCATACAGAACCAAAAAGGGTTTAAAAATCAATTCCGAAAATGGGCATATACTCGATAAAGAAGCAATGAAATTGTGGAGTAGAGATTATGAAAAAGGTTGGGAAATTAAACTTTAATTCACCTAATCAATACAAACTTTTTAAAATATTAAAATGAAAAAAAAATATTTATTAATTCTGTTTCTTTCCTTTTTGACTCATTACTCATTTGCACAGAAAAAAACGAATAACTGGCAAAGTCTTTTTAACGGAAAAAATTTAAAAGGCTGGAAGAAACTGAACGGTACAGCTCCTTATACAATTCAAAATGGCGAACTTGTTGGAACAACCGT
>JAYVRC010000449.1:0-4022 GCA_043776615.1 Sphingobacteriia bacterium | reverse complement strand
TTGCCTTTTAGTTTACCTCTATAATTTTCTAATTCTGTGCTGTCTTTTGCAGCAATAATAATTACTTCAGCAGATTTTAATCCCCTTGTTCCACTAGTCCACGCTTTTGGATAAGCTAATAGTGGTTTGTAGTATGGAGCAGTAATTGCTAAATAGCTTTTTTCTAATTCCCAACCCTTTCCAAATTCGCCCCAAGGATCAATTGCAGTATTTTGTATTCCCCATCCTATTAAAGTTTCTTTTGCATAGTTTGCTGCACGATTATAACCGGGCGAATTAGTGAGCCTGTTTCCACTCATATCGGTTAAATTAAAAGCAATATCCATCACTTTAGAATTTTCTAAACCCTCTTTTCTAATTTTTTGAACCATATTGAAGTCCACTTTTTCATCTTGCGCAAGCAAAATAAGTGGACTAGCCAAGACTAGCAATAAGGAATAACGACTAATTTTTCTCATATACAATTGTTTATTATTAAGAAGTTAAAATAAGAATTTTATTCAACATCAGTACGATCATTATTTGAATGGATGGATTTACCTTTGCGTCATGCGAAAGTGGAAAATGGATGAACTAGGTCGTAAATCAGTGGAAGCATTTAAAGAAGCTGGAAAAACTCCTGTTATAGTAGTGTTAGACAATATCCGTAGTATGCATAATGTGGGGAGTATTTTTAGATCGGCAGATGCTTTTTTAGTTCAAGCCATTTATTTATGTGGGTATACACCACAGCCACCACATAGAGATATTAATAAAACTGCATTAGGAGCAACTGAAACTGTACAATGGAAATATTTTAATAATACAGTAGATGCATTAAATGAATTAATGAAAGATCAATTTCAAATATATGCTATTGAGCAGGTAGAAGGAAGTGTGGCTTTAGAACATTTTAAATTTGATCAATCAAAAATTGCATTAGTCTTTGGAAATGAAATAGAAGGTGTTGCTGATAGTGTGTTGGATTTATGTAATGGATGTATTGAAATTCCGCAATTAGGCACAAAGCATTCGTTAAATGTTTCTGTGGCTGCTGGTATTTTGCTTTGGAAAGTAGTAGAATCTCAATTTAGGGATGTTAAAAATTCAAAATTATAATTCAAATTGGCTACCGTTAAAAATTATTTAAGTCTCGTTAAATTTTCGCATACCATTTTTGCAATGCCTTTTGCAATGATTGGTTTTTTTATAGCTGTCCCAAAAACTATTGTACCTAAACGATATATTAATCTTACTCCTTTAGGATCAATGCGAATCATTACTGAGCCATATATACTTAAGAAACTATTATTGGTAATTATTTGTATGATTACTGCAAGAAGTGCTGCTATGGCATTCAACAGATACCTCGATAGACATTTTGATGCAAAGAATCCGCGCACTGCTATCCGCGAAATTCCTGCTGGAATTTTATCTGCTGAAAAGGCATTGCTTTTTGTAATTATTAATTGTCTATTTTTTATTGTATCCACTTATTTTTTAAATGCCATTTGCTTCTATTTATCGCCTATAGCATTGTTGGTAATTTTATTTTATAGCTTCACCAAACGCTTTACTGTATTGTGTCACTTAGTATTAGGGCTTGGACTTTCATTGGCACCTATTGGAGCATATTTAGCAGTTACAGGTACTTTTAATTGGCTACCTATTTTATTTTCGCTGGCTGTTATTTTTTGGGTCAGTGGCTTTGATGTAATTTATGCTTTACAGGATGTTGATTTTGATCAGTCGCAAAAATTATATTCAATTCCTAGCGTTTTAGGTAAAGTAAAAGGGTTAAAGATTTCAGAGCTATTGCATTTGCTGAGTAGTATTTGTATTTTGATAGCAGGATTAATTGGTTTTTTTCATTGGATTTATTGGATTGGAGTACTGGTATTTGTAGGGATGCTTATATACCAACATCTTTTAATTACACCAACCAATTTGAGTAAAGTAAATATTGCGTTTATGACTGCTAATGGTATAGCAAGTGTGTTATTTGGAATTATTGTAATTACAGCGGTTTTTTTAGCCTTTGGTTGGTAAATTAAATAGATAAAGTGGCAAGAATTATTTGTATTGATTATGGCGGAAAAAGAACTGGATTAGCAGTAACTGATCCATTAAAAATTATTGCAACAGCATTAACCACCATTCATTCCAAAGAGTTAATTCCATTTCTACAAGCATATTGTAAAAAAGAAGAGGTAGAATTGATATTAATAGGAGAGCCCTTAAATTTAGATGATACAGCAACTCATGCTACTCCATTAGTAGCTGCAGCTATTAAAAATTTGACTAAAGCTTTTCCCAATATTCCTATTAAAAAAGTAGATGAACGATATACATCAAAATTAGCTGTTCGTGCCATGATAGATATGGGGATGAAGAAAAAAGATCGACGTGTAAAAGGTAATATCGATCAAATAGCCGCTACTATTATGCTTCAGGAGTATTTGCAACAGAGCGATTTGCCTAGTTTGTAAGTTAACAGTTTAGGGTTACTTTTGCATTTTAATCAAGCATTTTAAAGATGATTTTTCCAATTGTTGCCTACGGGGCGCCTGTACTACGTAAAGTGAGTAAACCAATTGATGCCAATTATCATGGGTTAAATAAATTGTTAGAAGATATGTGGGAAACTATGTACTCTAGTAATGGAGTTGGATTAGCAGCGCCTCAAATAAATAAAGATATCCGACTTTTTGTAGTGGATAGCGTTCAGATTTTTGAAAATATGGATGAAGAAGAAAAAAAGGGATTTAAAGATGATATTGGCATTAAAAAGGTTTTTATCAATGCAAAAGTAATCTCAACTGATGGTGAAAATTGGGTATACAATGAAGGATGTTTGAGTATTCCTAAAATACGGGAAGACATTTTGAGAGCAGAAAGAGTAACCATTACTTATAGCGACGAAAACTTTAATGAGTACACAGAAACATTTTCGGGCATTACTGCTCGGGTTATTTTGCATGAATACGACCATATTGAGGGCAAGCTGTTTATTGATTACTTAAAGCCTCTACGCAAAAAAATGTTACAAGGAAAGCTGAATGATATTAGTAAGGGGAAAACTAAAGTAGATTATAAAATGAGTTTTGCAAAATGATTAAACCCAGTATTATTTTCTTATTTGTTTTGATAAGTGTAAAAACCATCTCACAAGACACTACCGTTATTATTGATGAAAAGCGATTTACATTAGCTGAAGTAGTTGTTAGGAATAATTTAGATTATCGTTTTTTGCTTGAAAGAATAAAAGAGGATACCACTTTTTATAAAGCCTTCAGAAACTTACGAATATTAGGCTACAGCTCTTATAATGATATTAAAATGTTGGATAAGCAAGGCGGAGTAAAAGCTTCGCTGTATAGTAAAACCAGACAGAATCGTTTTCGCAACTGCAGAACGATGGATGTGCTAGAAGAAAAAATTACTGGTGATTTTTACGATTCCAAGAAAAGATTTAATTATACTACTCCTGAACTTTACGCAAGTTTATTTTTTACAAAAGATACCATATGCGGTGAAAATAATATTGTAAAGGGAAAGAACAAAACTGTAACCAACAAGACTGGAATTGAAAAACACAAAGAACAACTTAAAATGTTGTTCTTTAATCCAGGTAAAAAAATCGCAGGAATTCCGTTCATAGGAGATAAGCTAGATCTGTACGATGAAAATGCTCATAAGGTATATGATTATAAGCTCGATATTCAAGAGTTTAAAGGTGTTTTATGTTATCTTTTTTCTATCACTCCAAAGGAAGACTTAGGCATGTTTAAAAATGATCGAATTGTTGTAGATCAAATGGTTACATGGTTCGATATGAAATCATTGGAAGTATTGGCCAGAAATTATTCTTTAAGTTACAAGGCTGGGGTTTATGATTTTGATGTAAGTATGGAAGTGGAGATGACAAAAATTGCTGATTTGGTAGTACCTAAAACGCTTAGGTACAAAGGTAATTGGGATGTTGTTTTTAAGAAAAGAGAGCGAGCTATTTTTACTGCTACTTTATTCGATTTTAAAAGATA
>JAYVRC010000448.1:0-4044 GCA_043776615.1 Sphingobacteriia bacterium | reverse complement strand
TTAATGCCACTTTTACATATAAAATTAGAGATGTAGAGAAAAAAGTTAGAGATAAAGAAGAAAAAGAGAATACTATTAAACTGTATAATACATTATTAAATTCCTTATCACATGAGTTAAAAACACCTATTGCAACAATTATTGGATCCATTGATACTTTAAAAGAGAATAATGACTCTCTGACTTCAAATAATCGGTCAGAATTATTGACTCAAATAAGTACTGCAAGTATTAGACTCAATAAAGAAGTAGAAAACTTATTGAGCATTAGCAGGCTAGAAACTGGTGTTTTAAAGTTGAAATATGATTGGTGTGATCTAGTTGAATTAATTAATATTGTAATCAATAAAATTGAAAACAACAATTCAACACATTCGATTAGTTTTGAAATTTTTGAAAATATGCCATTGGCTAAATTAGATAGTGTATTAATTCAACATGCTTTATTTAATTTAGTAAACAATGCTGTTCAATACACACCAAATGGAACAAAGATTAATATTTTTATTAACATTATAAATGATCAGGTTATAATTATAGTAGAAGATGATGGCCCTGGATTTCCGTTGAATGAACAAACAAAGGTCTTTGATCGATTTTATAGATTACCTCAAAATAAAACAGGTGGATCTGGACTGGGTTTATCCATCGTGAAGGGGTTCATAGAAGCTCATCAAGGAATAGTTCAATTAATTTCTGAACCAGGAAAAGGTGCTAAGTTTATAATTACTTTACCTGTAGAAATTACTTATGTAAATAATCTAAAGCATGAATAAAGAAGAAATATTAATTATCGATGACGAACCTCAAATCAGGAAATTACTAGAAATTAATTTAGAAAGTAACGGTTATAAAGTTATTCAAGCAGAAAATGCAGAAACCGGAATAAAAACTGCTGCTAATCACCCTCCAAATTTAATCATTTTAGATATTGGACTTCCAGATAAAAGCGGACAAGACGTTTTAAAAGAATTAAGAACTTGGTATAATCAAGCAATAATTATCTTATCAGTATTGAATAACGAGGAAGAAATTGTAAATGCTTTAGACGCAGGTGCAAATGATTATATCACAAAACCTTTTAGAGTTAATGAGCTTTTGGCAAGAATTAGGTCTTGTATGAATAGAAATAAAATTGAAGACAATCAAACTTTATTACACTATAATAATATTCAAATTGATTTATTGGCAAGGATTGTTAAAAAGGATGACCAAATTATTAAACTAACTTCAACGGAATATAAATTGCTAATGTTATTTGCTAAAAATGAAGGACGAGTTTTAACTCATCAATATATTTTAAAAGAAATTTGGGGAATATATTATCAAAATGATACGCAATATTTAAGAGTCTTTGTTGGAACATTAAGAAAGAAGATAGAGGAAAATCCTAACAAACCTTTGCATATTATCACGGAAAGTGGCGTTGGCTATCGTTTTAATTAGAATCTTTATAAAATATTTATACTTGTTAATGTTTTTTTATTATATACTAATCATATAAAGACAACCTTTGTCCCTATAATATAAAAGTATGGACAAGGCGTATGTGAATAACAAAGTGACGGTTGCGACACTTTTAGTGGCATTGGGGATTATTTATGGTGATATTGGGACAAGCCCATTGTATGTCCTAAGTGCAGTGGTAAGTGAAAGGAAGATTGATGAAATACTAGTTTATGGCGGTGTTTGCTTAATTTTTTGGACATTATTTTTTCAAACTACAATAAAATATATCTGGTTAACTCTTAGAGCAGATAATCATGGGGAAGGCGGTGTGTTTTCATTATTTGCTCTTGTAAAAAGATATAGTAAAGGACTTGCGATTATAACTATTTTAGGCGCAACCACTCTATTAGCAGATGGTATTATCACACCACCAATTTCTGTTTCATCAGCGATTGAAGGTTTAAGTGCAGTAAATGGTCTAGAAAAAATAATTGTACCCGGAAATACACTTACCATTGGTATAACAGTAACAATTATATCTTCACTATTTTTCTTCCAAAGATTTGGCACACATAATATTGGAAAAGCGTTTGGCCCAATTATGGCAATTTGGTTCGGAATGATTTTAGTATTTGGTTTATCTTATGTTGTTAAAAATCCTAATATTTTAAAAATTTTAAATCCCTATTATGGATATGAGCTTCTTGTTAAATATCCTAAAGGATTTTGGTTATTAGGTGCTGTTTTTTTAGCAACTACAGGTGCAGAAGCACTCTACAGTGATTTAGGACATTGCGGCATCAAAAATATTCGATTAACATGGATATTTGTAAAATTAAGTTTGACAATTAATTACATTGGTCAAGCTGCATGGATTATGAATTACAAAAGTATTGATCCTGCTCATAATAGTATTTTACATGGATTAAATCCATTTTTTGAAATGGTGCCTCATTGGTTTTTATTACCAAGTATAATTATTGCCACAGCTGCCACAATTATTGCCTCGCAAGCATTAATAAGTGGCTCATTTACTTTAGTTAGTGAAGCTATGAACCTTAATTTCTGGCCAAGAGTTACTGTTAGACAGCCTTCAGATGTTAAGGGTCAAATATATATTCCAAGTGTAAATACAATTTTATGGTTTGGATGTATTTTAATGATGCTATATTTTAAAACATCTATAGCAATGCAAGCCGCCTATGGATTCTCTATCACAGTAGCTATGATGATGACAACTATTTTGCTTAACTACTATTTGAAGTTTCGATTAAAATGGAATCAAATTTATGTAACGCTGGTCATCGGACTTTTTGCGATTGTAGAAATTTCATTTTTCATTGCAAATGTTGCAAAAATTAAAGAAAGATGGATGTTCTTATTTTTTGAATTGTTCATATTCTTAACAATGTATGTTTGGTACTATGCAAGAAAAATTCAAAATAAATTTGTGAAATTTGTAGAAATTGGCAAATATGTACCTCAATTGTGTGAGTTAAGTAATGATGATGCAATTCCTAAATTTTCAACGCATTTAATTTATCTGTCTAAAGCAAATAATAGAAATCAAGTTGAGGAGAAAATTATAAAATCAATTTTTTCAAAAAAACCAAAACGAGCAGATGTTTATTGGTTTTTACATATCAACAGAACTGAAGAACCTTTTACCATGAATTATGATGTTTCTGAATTGGTTGACGATAAAGTTATTAAGGTTAATATCAACATTGGTTTCAGAATTCAGCCAAAAACAGAGATATATTTTAAGAAAATCGTTCAAGAATTAGTTTCTAACCAAGAACTAAACTTACATATAAGACCAGATGGAAGCACAAAATATAATAATGAGCCTGACTTTAAATTTGTCGTAATAGAAAAATTCTTATCAATTGAGAACGCATTTGCTTTAAGAGAGGGGCTATTGCTTCAGTGGTATTTCAAATTAAAACACTTGGGACAAAGCGATGCAAAAGCATTTGGATTAGAAAAAAGTGATATTATAATAGAACAAGTTCCAATGATTGTTACTCCTATAACCAACTTAAACATAAATAGACTTCACTAACTCAGCAAACAAAACAATTGAACTAAAAAATATAAGTCGTCAGCATAAAGTGGACAAAATATAATTTAGATAATAATAAAGTGTTTCCTCGAATTAAAATATTACTATGAATAATACCTATAATAATTTAAAAAATATATTTCAACCTCCTCCAATTCTTACAGAAAGCTCCCACAATCACATTACGCTAGAAACTGTGCTAGATAATTCCTCAAAAAACCTACATTTTGTTTTTGTGCTAGTAAACAATAAAACCTATAAAACTTGTTTAAGAACTAATATTGGCTTTACTTTGCCGTCCAATACATCGCGAGGTAGAGCAGCGGTAGCTCGTCGGGCTCATAACCCGAAGGTCGGAGGTTCGATCCCTTCCCTCGCAACTAAACTTAGTTAAGGCCTCGATTGGTCTTAAGTTTAAAAAAGACCGGAATTGGTCATTTCTATTCGGCTAGAGGCTACTCTGGATACTGAATGATAGAACGGATATAAGATGTTATTTGTCTTAATTCATAAACGACTTTACGTCTTTT
>JAYVRC010000447.1:0-4048 GCA_043776615.1 Sphingobacteriia bacterium | reverse complement strand
TACCAGTAAAAGTGGTTTTACCACTACCCTGCAAACCAGCTATTAAAATAATTGCAGGGTTGCCATCCACTTTAAAATCAGCTGCAGAACCACCCATTAATTCAGTTAATTCATCCTGAACAATTTTAGTCATTAACTGTCCGGGGCTAATTGCATTGATCACTTTTTCACCAAGCGCCTTATCTCTAACTTTTTCGGTAAATTCTTTGGCTATTTTAAAATTTACATCCGCATCCAATAAAGCGCGACGAATATCTTTGAGCGTATTGGCAATATTTAAGTCATTAATGCGCGCTTCGCCTTTGAGATTTTTAAACGCCGATTCTAATTTTTCTGATAAATTCTGAAACATAATTACATCCTCCTATTAATGAAAGAGCTGCAAATATACTAGGTTGATTAAAAAGCAGCGAATTTGATATCTTTATTCATAAAATTCAACCATGAAGCAAGTGAAATTGAAACATTCCTTAAAAACATCCCATTCAACTATCAAATAATTGATAAAGGAAGATGGTTGGCATCCAACTATTCAATTAATAGTTATCCTACTAATGTTGTTATAGACAAAGAGGGCATTGTTAAGTTTCATTCTACAGGGTATAGTCTTCAACTGCCATATTGGATTGAGAAAACAATTGAAGAAATAAAATAGCTAACCCATATAACATTTAAGTTGTTGGCAACGATTGGCACATTTTAATTTATTAATTGCCTTATCCTTTATTTGTCGAACCCTTTCCCTTGTTAAATTAAACCTAACTCCAATATCTTCTAAGCTCAATGCATGATCTATTCCAATTCCATAAAAATAACAAACTACTTTTTTTTGCCGATCTGTTAACGTTTTTAAACTCCGTTCGATTTCAATATTTAGTGATTCAAAATATTCAATTTTTTCGTCAGTTCTTGCTGCATTTGTATTTTCCATCAAATCCATAATTGTTGCTCCTTCTCCATCTACCAATGGAGTATCCATACTTACATGTTTAAAACCAACATTCATTATTGCAATCACTTCATCAACTGGAATATCTATTAAATCGGCCAATTCTTGTGCTGTCGGCTCCCTTTCAAATTCCTGTTCTAAAAGCTGATACGCTTTACTTATTTTATTGGTAAGCCCTACTTTATTTACAGGTAACCTAACAATTCTACTTTGTTCGGCCAATGATTGCAAAATGCTTTGTCTAATCCACCATACTGCATATGAAATAAATTTAAAACCGCGAGTTTCATCAAATCGCAATGCGGCTTTTATTAATCCCAAATTCCCTTCATTAATTAAATCTGATAATGTTAATCCCTGATTTTGATATTGCTTAGCAACAGAAACAACAAAACGTAAATTTGTTTTAATAAGTTTTTCAAAAGCCTTTTGATCTCCAGTTCTAATTTTTTGCGCCAACAGAACTTCTTCTTCAGGATTTATTAGTTCTACCTTACTTATTTCTTGTAAATATTTCTCTAAACTTTGAGATTCCCGGTTAGTAATTGATTTTGTTATTTTGAGTTGGCGCATACTCATAATAAACTAATTTAAAGGGTAAGTATTAGATTTATGAATTTAACGAAATAATAATATTTTTCAAAAAAATAAGGCAATGTGTTGATTTTCAATAATTTACAAATTAATTTTTACTTTCTTACACTATAAAATACTACAAAATACGGTTATTTATAAAAAAACATTTGGGAGATAGGTATTATTTAATATTATTGCAGGGCTACTATGAAGGTTAAAGAGAAATTAATGAGTAAGAAGCAGTTATTTACGTTAGAATTTCCAGTAAGATGTTCTCCGGTTATTTTATATGAATTTTTAGCAACTCCTGCAGGTTTACAGGAATGGTTTGCTGATAAAGTAGATGAGTGGGAAAATGTGTACAGTTTTTCATGGGGGGGCGGTGAGCCTGATAAAGCTGAAATTCAAGACAAAGAAGAAAATAAATTTATTCGTTATCATTGGTTACACTCTGAAAAAAATGAATATTTTGAATTTAAAATAGAAAAAACAGAAATTTCTAATCAAACTATTTTAGTTATCAAAGATTTTGCTGAAAAAAATGAAATAAAAGACCAGAGTCAATTATGGAATTATCAATTAAAAGAACTTTTTCACCGTTTAGGAGCTTAATATTCAGACAACATCGATAGTAATCGATTAAAATGTTTTACCATAAAATTGTTGATATCATCCCATTCTTCGAGTGGGATTTTTTTTGCTAGCTTTAAAAAGGGACGCTCATTTACTGGTAACCCATTCCAATCTGCTATAGGAATATAATTATCATTCTCAAAATGATGTTGCCAAGGATCTTCTCCAACTCCTATATACCAGGAACGTGTTTCAGGAGCATATTTCCCAAATAGTTGAAAATAATTATCAATAGAACCACCAAACTGTTGTAAATACTTTCCTTTTAAAATAAGGTGAATACTACAATGATTTCCCCACCAAAAAAAACTACGTATTGCAAATATGTCTTGTTCAGAAAATATCCTCGGATAATCTAACATTACATAAGGCAATTGTTGGTATTGCTCCCCTCTCGAAATTTTAGGTGCTAATTCGAATACTTGGGATGAATCAAAACTGGTAAATCTGTTTTTATCTTCCCTATAACTATTGGCAACTTCACTAAATAAGTTGTAAACCTTGTGAATTATCAGATTCTTTGTTAAAATCCAATCTGCATTGTTTACTAATTCTAGTTCCTTTGGCGAAAGTGTTACTTTTGCTGCACTCATACAACAATATTAAGACAGGTTAAGTGATAAAAAAACTAGACATACTAATTATTCGATCTTTTATTGGACCTTTTATTGCTGCATTCGCCATATCTGTATTTGTTTTAACCATGCAATTTTTTTGGTTATATATAGATGATTTGGTTGGCAAAGGGCTAGATATTATTATAGTTTTAAAACTAGTTGGATTAGTAACTTTATTTTGGGTGCCTACTGCACTTCCATTGGCTTTGCTTTTTTCATCCATAATGACTTTTGGTAATTTGGGTGAAAGCTTTGAATTGGTTGCAATTAAAGCTGCCGGCATACCGCTACTTAGATTTATGCGCCCTTTGTTAATTATTACCTTTTTTATATGTGGGCTAGCTTTTTTATTCGCAAATAATATTATTCCAGTTACTCAACTAAAGCTTTCAGCGCTTAAATACGATATCATTGTTTCAAAACCATCTATCGATATTAAAGAAGGAGTTTTTTACGATAAGATTGATGGTTATATAATTAAATTAGGAAAGAAAGAAAAAAATGATAGTATTATCCGTGATGTGGTAATTTTTGAAAAAGGATATTCATTACAAGACAATATTCTTATTGCAGAAAGCGGTGTAATGAGAGTTACTAAGGACAAACAGTTTTTAGAATTCATTTTAAAAAATGGCTGGCGATTAGAAGAAAAAGGTGCTCGAAATTCTGCCAATACCCAATTCACAAGAATGGGATTCAAAGAATACAAAAAAGTATTCGATTTAAAAAGCTTTCAGATGAATAAAACCGGCGATAGTGCTTTTTATGATCCCAAAATGCTGAGTATACGACAATTAAATCATGCAATAGACTCTTTAACACATCTCGATACTTTTTATGCCAAAAAAGTATCCAAAGAAATATCGCCTTATTTTCGCTTTGCTCGTTATGAAGATACTGGATGGACCAAAAAAATTGAACATCCATTGCCAATAGTAAAACTGAATAAACTTGTACCAGATAGTTTAAAAATAAGTATAGAAGAAGCTGCATCTAATCAACTTGCAACTATTAGAGGAACTGTTGATATGATGGCAAAAGATTACAATGAAAAATATACTTCTCTTGAATTACATGAAATTGAATGGCATAGAAAATTTACACTCTCTGTGGCTTGCTTAGTATTATTTTTAATCGGTGCTCCTTTAGGTTCTATTATACGAAAAGGCGGATTAGGCACACCTTTGATTTTCGCAATTATTTTCTTTGTCATATTTCATTTGTTTAACACATTTGGAGAGAAGTTTGTAAAATCTGGTCAAACCAATCCAAT
>JAYVRC010000446.1:0-4048 GCA_043776615.1 Sphingobacteriia bacterium | reverse complement strand
AAGCAGGTATTGGTGAAGTAATGAAAGAAGGCGATATGATTGTTGAAATTGTGCCTGATAAAATACAATTGGCAGTTGAATTATTTGTTGAGCCAATGGATTTACCCCTGTTGCATATTGGAGAAAAAGTAAGATTTATTTTTGACGGGTTTCCAGTAATTGTTTTTTCAGGGTGGCCAGCAGCATCGTATGGAACTTTTGGAGGAGTAATTGCAGCAGTTGAAACTTCTGTAAGCGAAAATGGCAAATTTCGTTTACTAGTTATTGAAGATAAAACGGAAAAACCATGGCCTAAACAATTGAGAATGGGCGGAGGAGCAAATGGAATTGCGTTATTAAAAGATGTTGCAATCGGGTATGAAATATGGAGAAATATTAACGGATTTCCACCAGAATATTATAAGCCAACTGCAGATGAATTAAAAAAATCAGCAGCTAAGAAAAAGTAAGGCATGAAAAAAGGGTTGTTTATTTTGATGTTAAGTAGTGTGGGTGCCAATGCTCAAATACTAACTCCAGAAGCTTTTATTGAGCAAGTGAGGAAAAATCATCCTGTTGCAAAACAAGCCACCATACAAATTGAGAAAGCAAAAGCAGATTTATTAACTGCAAAAGGAAATTTTGATCCTTCATTTACTTTTGATGCTAGCAGAAAAACCTATGATGGTAAAAATTATTATTTCTACACAAATCCCGAAATTAAAATTCCAACAAAATTAGGTGGATTAGATATTAAAGGCGGTTTACAAAATAATGGTGGCAATAATTTAGAGAGTGAAGTAACAGCGGGCCAGTCTAGTTACCTTGGTATTGAAATGCCAATTGCTAAAGGATTATTGATTGATAAGCGAAGAGCAGCTCTGCAACAAGCTCAAATTTATCGATCACAAAGTGATCAAGAAAAGAATAGAATGTTGAATGATTTATTATTTGATGCTTATGTAAATTATTGGCAATGGACAAGTGCTTATCAGCTATATAGTGTATACAATAATTTTTTTAAAATATCTTCTGATAGATATCGGTTGATAAAAATTGCGTTTCAAAATGGCGATAGAGCATCTATTGATACTATTGAAGCATTAACACAAGTGCAGAATTTCGAAATGCTTCAAGCTGATGCAAAAGTTAAACTAAATACTGCTAGTTTAGAAATGTCTAATTTTTTATGGAGCGATCAAGGAAGCGCCTATTTATTACCTGAAAAACTAGTACCTGATACCGTAAGGTTTGCATTAAACTTATCGCCCCAATCATTAGAAGCTTTATTGGCTAGGGCGACACAAGAAAATCCGATTTTAAGGAGTTACAATTATAAATTAGATGCGCTAGAAGTTGAACGTAAATTAAAACTTCAAAATATTTTACCAGCAGTAAATATAAAAGCTAGTTTATTAAACCAAGACTATAATGTATTCAAAGGAGTAAATAGCTCGTTTATTCAAAATAATAATACTTGGGGTGTAGATGTAAAGATTCCTTTATTTTTTCGTGAAGGCAGAGGCGACTATAAAAAAGCAAAATTAAAGATTGAAGAAACGAATTATGAATTGATTCAAAAAAAATGGGAGGTAGAAAATAAAGTAAGAAATTATTTTACCGAAACCACTTTATTGCAGCAACAAATTAGAGTAACTCAAAATGCATTTAATGGTTTTTCGGCTTTATTACGCGCAGAAAATTTACGACTTCAAAATGGAGAAAGCTCTTTGTTTTTAATTAATACAAGAGAAAATAAAGTAATTGAAACTGCCGAAAAATTAATTAGCCTACGACTAAAATACTTAAAAGCAAATTATGCAATAGAATGGTCGGCTGGTTTACTTCGATAAATTATTTTTTTGTTTTAAACTTATTAATAAACTTTTTACTGTGTTCGCTTAAAATTAGTTTACCACTAATAGCAGCTCTTTCTTTTAACAAACTTCCCCAGTGTTCTGTACCCTCCCAGAATATTTTTTTTAATTCTTTAATTGCAGCTGGGTTTGACTTTAATAATGTTGTTGCCAATCGATTGATTGATTCATCTACCCCAGCAATATCTGCATGCAATTCTGCATACAAACCTTTTCTTCTAGCCCAATCTGCCGGACGATATGTTGTTGCATCTATGGTTAATTGAGAAAATGCCGATAACCCAATCTTTCTTTCAACTGCTGGCCCTACTACAAATGGACCAATGCCTACTGCTAGTTCACTTAGTTTTACTTCCGCTCCTTCACAGGCAATTGCATAGTCTGCAGCAGCAGCTAAGCCTACACCTCCTCCTATACATTTACCTTGAATACGTGCAATGATAATTTTGCCAGCTGTTCTCATTGCATTTATAACATTGGCAAACCCACTGAAAAATACTAGTCCATCGTGTTCTGTTTTAATAGAAGCTAATTCATCAAAAGAGGCACCTGAACAAAATATTTTTTCACCTGCAGATTTTAAAATAATCACTTTAGTTGTTTCATCCTGACCTTCACTATGAATTTCTTTGGCTAAAGATTCTAATAGTTTTCCCGGAAGTGAGTTGCTTTGTGGATGATAGAATTCAATAGTGGAAATACCATGCTCTCTATCTACTTTTACGTATCCTTCGTTGATTTCTTCAGTCATATAGCTGTGCTTTATCCTTTTCTTGCAACCATGGTTAATATAGTTGCTATTCCAATTAATTCTTCAGTTTCATCAATCATCTCCACCATCCATTTCACAATTCCTTTCTCAATATCAGTTGCTTCTTTTTTTTCTTGCCTAATTTTTTCTTTACAAGTAAATCGAATATACATTTCACTACCAGGGTAAAATGGTTTTGTAAAACGCAGTTCATCAATTCCGTAATTCAATAATACTGGATTTTTTTCATAGCTATCTACAAATAATCCCGCAGCAATACTAATTAATAAATAACCATGAGCAACTTGTTTTTCAAACATAGTTCCTGCAAAGTCGGTATTGTGTAAATGCGCATAAAAATGATCGCCACTTAAATCGGCAAACTGGTTAATATCTTCTGCAGTAATTAATCTTTTTTCGGTAATTAATTGATCGCCAATATAAAGTTCTTCGAAATATTTTTTAAAGGGATGTATGGTATTTGTATTGCCAGTTGCTCCTTGTTGGTAAACTTCACTAATTGCTGTAATCATATTTGGCGATCCTTGTATAGCTACTCTTTGCATATAATGCCTTACACCTCTTAAGCCTCCCATCTCTTCTCCTCCACCTGCTCTTCCCGGTCCACCATGTACTAATAAAGGAAGTGGCGCACCATGCCCTGTACTTTCTTTTGCGCATTCATTGTTTAGTACTAAAATTCTTCCATGATAAGTTCCCGCACCAATAACATAGTCTTTAGCAATGCTTTTATCGGCCGTTACAATTGAACTTACAAGTGAGCCCTTTCCCATTTTTGCTAATACAATTGCCTCTTCTGTATGTTGATATGGCATTAATGTTGCGACTGGTCCAAAAGGTTCTGTCTCATGAACGAGGGTACTACCGAATGGATTTTCATTGAGTAATAAAATCGGACTCATGAAAGCTCCTTTTTCGGAGTCGGCATCAATAGTAGTAACACTATCAAGAGATCCGTATACTATATGGGAATTAGTTAATAATTTTTGTACTTGTTCTTTTACCTCAACTCTTTGTGTTTCTCCAGCAAGCGAACCCATTCTTACAGTTGCATTTAAAGGATTTCCTATAACCGTTTGTGCCAATGCTTTTTGTAATGCCAATTGAACATCCTCTATTTTGTTGGAGGGAACAAAAATTCTTCTAATAGCAGTACAACGTTGACCAGATTTTGTGGTCATTTCTTTACGTACTTCTTTGATAAATATGTCCCATTCTGGCATTGATGGAGTTACATCTTCACCGAGTACTATACAATTTAAAGAATCGGCTTCCATATTAAACGGAACATTTTCTTCTAGTATTTTTTTACCCGACTTTAGCATCATACCCGTAGTTGCAGAGCCGGTAAAAGTTATTACATCTTGTGAGCCTACATGATTTAGTAAATCTCCTGCACTGCCACACACCAATTGTAATG
>JAYVRC010000445.1:0-4052 GCA_043776615.1 Sphingobacteriia bacterium | reverse complement strand
TCAAAAGATATTCCTGATGCATTTACATACGATCCTATGAATCCAGTAGGTTCTTATGGCGGTAATGTTTGCTGTACAGGTAATGCTATACAAGGAGGAAGCTTTGATCAATCTCAAATGGAATTGCGCAATGATATACTAGTGTATAGTTCAGAAGAATTAAAAGAAGGGGTGGAGATAACCGGTTTTATTGAATCTACACTCTATGTTTCATCAACTGGACTCGATACTGATATTACAATTAAGTTGATTGATGTGTATCCCGATGGCAAAGCGTATAACTTAGACGAAACTATTCAGCGCTTGCGTTATAGGGAGGGCTACGATAAAGAAGTATTCATGCAAAAAGATAAAGTATATAAAGTTGATTTAACCCCAATGGTTACCAGTAATTATTTTGTGCCTGGTCATAAAATACGCATAGAAGTATCGAGTAGTAATTTTCCTCGATTTGATCGCAACTTAAATACGGGTGGCAATAATTATGATGAATCAACTGGTGTGGTGGTAGAAAATAAAATTCACCATTCTAAGCAATATCCTTCCGTGATTAAATTACCCATGATTAAAAAATAAAATACTTAAGCGTAGTAATTTTAATTTATAGATAATTAGCTAAATCATTTTAGAATTACTTAAAGATTCTGCTTAAAGAATGCAATTGATGCTTCTTTCTGCTGGTCTGTAATATCCATCAATTTGTATTTTCGTTCCATCATACGATTCATTTCCACCGTCTTTCTAATTCTATTAAAATCACTTGTTGAAATTTTAGAAATGGTTTGTGATTCCTTCTGCCGCCATACTTCCGCATCAATCAGTTGGTCGGCCTGTCTGCCATTTAAAGGAATTTTATCTACCAATAGCTTTCTATATTTTGTTTTGAAGAACTGTAACATTTGAAGTTTACCGATGGTATCATACGCAGGGTTAAAATTGAGAGTAATTAATGCACAGGGTGCATAGGCTTCGCCAGTTGTTAATTTGTTTGATAGGTATTTCAATTGATCGCTACTTAATCCAAGTGCCTTGTATTTTTTAATTACCGATTCATCTACTTCTCTGGCGGTGCTGAAAGTATCGTTGGTATTATCCTGAATTTTTTGTTTTTGTAAAATTGCCCAATATTGGATCTGGCCAATAGCATCCACTTTATCTAAAGCCACATGCTGTTGCTCTATCAGCGCTTGTTTCTCGCAATAGTTAAATAGTTCTCTTTGTTCTTCGGCTGTCCAAATCGTATTTTTTTCTTGAGCAATTATATGATATGGAATGCTATTTACTATAATGCAGCATATTAATATGGATAAAAATGGCGAGTATTTTTTTTGCATATAAATAGAATTAATTAAAATTAACGAATAAAAAATAGCAAGAGAGGTACCTTTAAATAATATTAAAACTTTCACATTAATTTAATTGTTTAAAATAAGGTTCGGGTTTAATCATACATTTGAAAATATAAATCTAGAGTATGAATAAGTTAATTATTTGCATAAGTCTATTGCTCCTTTTTTTTGTAGTAAAAGGGCAATCTGGATATCATTTAGGTAAATCCTTTTATATAGCTAGTCCCGGTGGATGGGATTATCCTGCTATTGACTTAGGCTCTAACAAATTATATCTTTCGCACGGTTCACAAGTAAATATTATTGATAAAACAACAGGAGATTCATTAGGATATATTCCGGGTACTACAGGAGTACATGGCGTTGCATTTGCTTCTGGTAAAGGATATACTAGCAATGGTCGTTTAAACAATGTTACAGTATTTGATTTGTCCACAGGAAAAGAATTAAAGCAAGTTGCTGTTGGAAAAAATCCTGATTGGATTATGTATGACGCATTTTCTAAAAGAATTGTTACAAGCAACCATTCAGGCGGCGACCTTTCTTTAATTGACCCTTTAACAGATAAGGTGGTATCAACTATTGCTATTGGTGGCGTACTTGAAACTGTTGTGAGTGATGGCGCTGGTAAATTATTTGTAAATGTAGAAGATAAGCATGAAATAGCTGAAGTAGATATTGCAAAAGCAATTGTTACCAATCGTTGGAGTCTTGCGCCTGCAGAATCACCAACAGGTTTAGCTATTGATAATAAAACAAAAAGATTATTTACAACTTGTAGCAAATCGTTAGTGGTGATGGATGCAACTAATGGAAAAATTGTAGCACAATTACCAATTGGTGCTGGAACAGATGGTGCTTCATTTGATGCTTCAACAAGACTTATTTTTACTTCAAATGGTGAAGGAACTGTAACGGTAATCAAAGAAATTTCAAAAAATAAATATAAAGTAATTGAAACAATTACTACTAAAAGAGGAGCACGCACAATTGTATTAGATCCTACAACGCATAAATTGTATTTGCCAACTGCTGATTATGAATCAATACCTGCAGGATCACCAGCTAACACTAGACCTAAAATGAAAGTTGGATCTTTTCAAGTATTGGTAATTGAAAAATAGAAAAAGCTACTAAAAAGTAAGTTACTAAACAGCAAGTATAAAATTTGTAGATTAAGTTTTTGCATAAAAAAGGGATTGTGTAAAATAAATTGACTTAATAAAAGCTGTATTTACTACAAAAATTAAACCCCTAAGTTTATAGGGGTTTAATTTTAACAAAAAAATAAAAATGTGCTATTAACAATCAACACAATTTTACAATTAATGTTTAACAGGTTTTGGTGCATGCTTTACAGGATGTGTTGTTTTTATCTTTTTTACTTCCACTTTAGGCTTCCCGTTGTTAAGTAAATCTCTTTTTTCTTTTAAAATGTTTTTATCGTTTTTATATGCTGCCTGATTTGCTTTTTTTTGCTGTTGGTAACGATCTTTAATAATGTCCATTTGTTCTTTACGTTGTGCTGGCGTAAGGTTCTTTTGTGCCTCTAATGCTTTCATATCCGTGTTAAAAGCAGTCTGTATGGTTTTCTTCTGAATTTCATAACGGTCTTTAAATTGATCCTGTTGTTGTTTGATCTGCATTTCCGACATTTTTTTGTCTTGAGCATTCAAAGAAAAACTACTCACCGTTAAAGCGGCAAAAAGAATAGGTAATAATTTTAATTTCATAACTTTTTTTTAATTTTTAATAATTAGTGATTACAATAATCGTAGTCTATACAGTATAAGGCAATTGTCATGCCAGTATTTATTAGTTTCATAAATGCTTCTTTAAAATTTCAGGTAAACGCCGAATTCAGCATAAAAAACATTATCTAATTTTTCTGCAATAAAAGTATTTCCACCAGGTGCTGTATACAAATTAGGATTTTGGGGTATTGCATAGGTAGGCGTTAAGTATAATCCCCATTTTTTTGCATCGTAAGAAATTGGTAAGGATAATTCATAATCCAATACACCGAATTTATTTTGTTGGACTTGAACTAGACCAGTATTTCCATTTTTTTTCTTAGCCTTGTTTTTAAGATAGTCTTGATAATAGTTTTGTGTTCCTACATTTACTGTTAATGTAGGGGTTATATTCCATGCGTTTTCTTCATCACCCAAGCCGAAAGAATGGGCTATAGAACCATTTATGGAAACATCTGTCTGGCTAGAGAACATCAGGTTAATACCACCATTAAGAGTAATAAAGCCAGGGTCATAGCTTACATTGCCGCCTATGGATCCCTTTGATTCTGACCGGACAGCTGCACTGGAATTGTTATAGAAATCTTTACTTGCATAAACACCACCACTTACCTTATCGCTTATATTAAAGTCATAACCTGTAGTTAATGAGAACAAATCAATTCTACTTGCAGCAGAACTTGATAAATAGGAAAGCGAACCGCTAATATAAAAACCACTCTTATCAAAATATCCCAGAGAAGGAGTTATATAGGGTAAAGTAACCGAATCTTTTCTTCCATTATAAACAGCATTGGTTAGATAACTTGTTGCAAGTTTAAAGTAGCTACTTTTTTTATCTGATTTTTTACTATCGTCTTTGGAATCTTGGGCAATTACTGAATCATTAAGAATCATAATCAACAAAATACAATATAGAGAATTTTTTTTCATAGAGTTTTAATATCAT
>JAYVRC010000444.1:0-4093 GCA_043776615.1 Sphingobacteriia bacterium | reverse complement strand
AGGCAATTCAGCTCTTTATTAAATTAAGTTTCTCAAATCCTGAAAAATCCGCTTATTTTGCCGAGAAAATTCAACAACTAAAAGGTATATAATATGATCATTTTTTTCTTGGTTCTGATTGTAATTGCAGCTGTAGGGCTCGGCTTTATGGTATTAGTTCAAAATCCAAAGGGTGGTGGGCTAACTGGTAATGTAGGTGGTATTGGCAACCAATTTATGGGTGTTAAGCAAACTACTGATGTTTTAGAGAAAGGTACATGGCTATTTGCAGGCATCATTGCTTTACTAGCATTGTTCTCTACTTTCTTCCTAAAAGGGGGTTCTAATAGTGTTGACAATTCAATTATTCAAAAAATCAACACAACAACTACTGCCCCTGCACCATTACCGCAAACACCAGCTAAAACGGTTACGGTACCTGCTGTTCCTCCAAAAAAATAATAAAAATAAAAGTATAATTACCCCGCCTTTTGATGAAGACGGGGTTTTTTATTTATTTTACCATATGAAGCGTCCAGTAAATAAAAAAAGCAACAACACTACTAAAATAGTTATAGCTGTAATTATTGTATTGATAATAATATCAGGCATGTTGGGCTGGCTATTTTTCGGATCAGCCACTACTTTCTCAGAAAATAGCAAACAAATACAAATCGACGAAACCAATAAATCGGCAGTTGTAGCATCTTTCGAAAAAGCAAGCATCATTCGATTTACCCAATTGGTTGGACTTGCTGGTGCCCCTATTAACTTATGGGATAAAATGAAACCAGGCAGGTACGAAATTAAACGAGGGCAAAGTATAGTACAAATAGTAAAAATGCTTAAAAATGGCAGGTTTGCAGAAGTAAAATTAGTGTTGAATAAAGTTCGCACAAACAATGAACTGGCGGGTCTTATTAGCAAAACATTTCCACTAGATTCTACCAATGTTTTAGCATTCACTAACTCCGATGATTCTTTAAAAGAGTTTCGTACAACATCAAATTTATTGTTTACACAATTAATCCCAAACACCTATAATTTTTATTATGATGCTTCTCTGCGTAAAATTTTTCGGAAACTAACCAATGAGGGTACTGCTTTTTGGCTAAAAAATGATCGGATGCAGAAAGTACAAGAATTAAATTTATCGCCCGAACAAGTATATACTCTTGCATCAATTGTTGAAGAGGAAACAAATTATGAATCCGACAAATACAAAATTGCCAGTGTTTATATCAATCGTTTAAAAAAACAAATGCCTTTACAGGCATGTCCTACCATCAAATATGCAATGAACGATTTTACAATTACACGTATCTACGAAAAATATTTAACCAACCCATCACCCTACAATACATACAAGTATAAAGGATTACCACCCGGCCCAATTTGCACTCCTTCACCAAAAACAATTGATATTGTATTAAATGCGCCAGTTACTGACTATATTTATTTTGTAGCAAAAAGCGATTTTAGTGGGTATCATCATTTTAGCAATAATTATCCTGAGCACAACAAATATGCAAATGAATACCAGAAAGCATTAGATGCATACATGTTAAAAAAACAGACTCAAAAAAAATAATAACTTGACGCGTCTAGAGAAAATAATAATAACCCTACCTCCTATTGCTTTTATAATAAGAAAAAGTAAGGAAATAACTATTCCTGGCTTTAGGGGGATTCCCATTTTTGAAGTTGTTATTTTTTTTACACAACAAGTTAAAAAAATAGGATTGAATGAAAGAGCTGCTGCTATTGCATTCAATTTAATAATGGCATTGCCAGCATTAATGCTTTTTATATTCTCCATTATCCCCTATTTTCCAGAAATTCTTGATTTAAAAATACAAATACTAACCTTATTCAAGGACATTAGCCCCAGTTCAAGAACTTATGGTTTTATAGAAGGCTTATTAGATGATTTAATGAAAAAAAATGTTGGAGTATTTTCTTTAGGATTTGTTTTATTGTTGTTTTATGCATCTAATGCAATGATGGCTTTCATCAGAACATTCGACAAATCAATTCAGGAAAATAAAGTATTCTTTTTACATCAGCGATGGAGAGCAATTAAGCTAACAACCATTTTAATAATATTAATCATTTCTACAACATTAATTATGTTAGGGCAAGAACAATTGTCTGTATTAGTTAGAAAGCTATTTCATATCAAACGAAAAGCATCTTTGCCATGGGTAAATGGAGTAAGATGGTTTATTATTGTTGGATTGTTTTTTTATGGTATTGCTTTTATTTATCGTTATGCACCATCAGTTAAAGAAAGGTGGAGACTTATTTCTCCAGGTTCTATTTTAGCAACTTTTTTAATACTTACCACTACAATAATATTCTCCTATTGGGTTAACCATTTTGCTGCTTACAATAAAATTTATGGCTCTATTGGAACTGTTTTAATTATCATGTTATTAATTTACATAAATGCACTAATATTATTAATTGGCTTTGAATTAAATGTAAGTATTACCTATCTTAATCAGAAAGCAGTAGAAAGAAAACTAGCAGTACAAAAAAATAGTTGAACAAATACATTAAAATATCAATTACAATTTTTTAAAATTTTTATATGCGATTTTTCTAGTAGCAGCTTTCTCCTTTGTTGACCAACTTTCCTTAAGTTCCTGTTCATTAGTTAGGGGAATATGATTATGGCTGTAATGTCCGGCCATATTTTTTTGCCTGTATGCTTCATAAATAGTAACTGCACAAGCAACTGAAATATTTAAGCTCTGTATCATACCAACCTGTGGAATTATAAAATTACCATCTGATAAATGAACGGCTTCCTTACTAACACCATTAATTTCATTTCCAAATACTAAAGCTATACTTTGAACAAAATTAATGTCATAAACACTGATTGAACTTTCAGCTAAATGAGTTGCATAAATTAAATCATATTTATTTCTCAATTCTAAAAAACATTCGATGGCATTATCAAATTGATGAATAGTAACCCATCTATTGGCGCTTCTACTACTTTGAAAACCAAAATAATCGTGTTTGGGAATAAGCGTGTTTAAAACATAAATATCTTGAATACCCACAGCATCACAGGTTCTCATCACAGCGGCTATATTGTGATGATCGTGTACATTTTCTAGTACCAACGCAATATTGACTTGTCGTTTACTTAAAACTTCATTAATTCTATGGCTTCTTTCAGATGTCATATTTTTCTACCAACCAATTTGTATTTTAAAATAATAAGCACAAAAATGAGGATTACTATTGAATTTAAAGTATATTTTTGTGCTGTACTCGTTAGTCAACCCTATGACAGCAAAATATACACGTGCAGAGCACTTACTCTGGATTGTGCCTATAATCTATGGATTTATAGCACATTATTCCGCATACTCCGAAATCATTCTGGTGCGGTATAAAAATGTGTTCCATCTATTCAGTTTTTTTAATCTAATTGCAATCTTTTTAATTATAATGATTATCCCTTATTTGATTCATTCGGCTATTCGAAAATTGGATATAGGAAATAACATTATTGCTTTTGCCCATATAGCTTTATCATTATCGCTATTGATAGGTATTACTTTTATTTACAGTGTAAATTTGCCAATTAACATAAATTGGTATCATAATAATACGGGTGAGCTTTCATTATATACAAAATGGAACTATTACAATGAAATGTGTATTTCATTGGTTAAAGTATTTATTATAGTGCAATTGGTTTTTAGCGCCTATGGCACTAGATTACTTGTAACTAATCATATACTTAGTAGAAAGCCAGCTTTAAATCAACATGACTATGAAAATGACTTAGCAATGCAAATGACAGGCTAATTTATTCATACTCATTTCCCATTGCCGCTTGTTTCATTCTATGGGAAATTTCTTTTCCCAGATAATTTTCAATCTGTTTTTCCAAAATATAAATTAATGGAGTTAAAATAATGGCCATTGAAAATTTATAAATATAGTTAACCAAACAAATAGCTAAAACTAACTGCCAACTCCAGCCATTACCTATTTTGAAGGCTATAAACAATACAACAAAACTGTCAACTAATTGTGAAACCAAAGTAGATCCAGTTGCTCTTAACCAAATCCATTTATCGCCCGTTGC
>JAYVRC010000443.1:0-4094 GCA_043776615.1 Sphingobacteriia bacterium | reverse complement strand
ACTAAAACGAATTTGTATGCTGATAGATCTAAAGTTATCGGAGTTAGAATTTCACCTCTACTTGTTGCAAAGCATGGTTGATTGATAATGAAAAACGGACAATCACTGCCAAGTTGAGCAGCATAATTGATCAATTGTTTTTGTGAAAGATTTAGTTGATATTTTTCATTCAACAGTTTTAAAGTAAATGCACCATCAGCACTTCCTCCTCCTAAACCAGCACCCATTGGAATTATTTTGTGTAAATGCATTTGAATTGGAGGGATGTTCGGTAAATCTTTTTTAAGTAGCTGAAATGCATTTATACAAAGGTTATTGGCAGTATCTCCAGGTATAGCAATTCCGCTAGAGCTAAAATTTATTAGTAAAGATTCAGTAGTAGTTGAATTATTAAGCGTTACTACTTCAAGTGCATCTTTTAAATTAACTGGATAAAAAACAGTTTCAATATTATGGTAACCGTCAACCCTTTTTTCGGTGATGTTAAGGCCTAGATTAATTTTGCAATTGGGAAAGAGAACCATTGGCTCGTATTTGTTGGCGAAATTATTTTCGTTTATTTAATTCATCACGAATAGCAATTGCCCTGATATAATCTTCTGCTTCTAAAACTTCATTCAGCAGTGTATTTAATTCCTCAATATTTAAAATACTTAAATCGTCTCTGCCAGAACCTGTTTCTTCTATGCCTACTGCCTCACCTCTGTTTTTCTTTGGCGCCCCATCCTCCATCATTATACCTGCGTTCTCTAAAATATTTTCATAAGTATAAATAGGGCATCCAAAACGAACTGCCAATGCTAAAGCATCGCTGGTTCTGCTATCAATTTCAACGGTATCATTTTCTGTGAAGCAAACCAATTTTGAATAGAAGATTCCTTCTTGTAAATCGTTGATTATTATTTCTTGCAATTCAACACCAAATGCATTCATGAAGTTTTTCATTAAATCATGTGTAAGGGGCCTGCTTGGTTGCATATGTTCTAAAGCTACGGCAATTGCTTGAGCTTCAAATCCACCAATTACAATGGGTAGTCTTCGCAAACCATTTATTTCGCCCAGCACTACAGCATAAGAATGAGTTTGTGTAATGCTATGGGAAAGCGCTACTATTTCCAATTCTATTTTCTTCATAATTGCCACGAAAATAACTTAAAAACAAACATCAAAATACCTTTGTATCCACAGTTTCTTATTCAATATGACAAAAAGGAGAACTCAAAATGATAAAATTACCACATATTGCAATATTGGATGTATTTGTTCAAGTAAGGATTTTTTATATTGTTATTGAAGATTGAAAATTGTAGACTCTTTTAAGCGCCTGTCTTCATTTTGTGAATAGCAGCTGTTAATTGAGGAACAACTTCAAAAGCGTCCCCAACAATTCCATAATCTGCTGCTTTAAAAAATGGTGCTTCTGGGTCTTTATTAATTACAACAATTACTTTACTTCTGTTTACACCAGCCAAGTGTTGAATGGCTCCAGATATTCCGATAGCAATATATAAGTTCGGTGCAATTTGAACGCCCGTTTGTCCCACGTGCTCATGATGTGGTCTCCAATGTGCATCACCTACAGGGCGACTACATGCTGTTGCAGCACCCAATTCTTTTGCGAGATCCAATAAGATACCCCAGTTTTCTGGTCCTTTTAATCCTCTTCCGCCACTTACTACTATATCAGCCTCAGTTAAAGGGACTTCGCCACTAATTTTATTTACAGCTGTAATTTTTATTGTTGATGCAGCGAGGTCCACTGCTAATGGAGCAATTGTTGCTGTGCCTTCTCCGGCAATGGTGGTATAGCTATTTGGGTTTAGAGAAATTACTTTAATAGGAGTGTTGATGCTAATATTTGCAAACGCTTTTCCAGAGAAAACAGTTTTCTTTACTACAAAGCCATTAGAAGTATCTGGTAAAGCACAAGCTCCAGTTACAATTCCAGCTTTTAATCTTGCAGCAGTTCTTGCCGAAACCGCTTTGCCTGTTTGGTTATGTGAAAAAACTAAAACAGTTGCACCACAAGCAGTAACAGCATCAGCTAAAACTTTTGCATACAACTGTGCGTCAACATGATTTAATGTATCATTTGCTACTTGGTGAATTTTGGTAACACCATATTTTCCTAAAGCAGCTAAATCATCAGCAACAGTTCCAAGAACAATTCCCTCTGCAGTAGTGCCTAATTTGCTAGCAATTTTTGCGCCATAAGTAATTGCTTCTAAAGAAGATTTTTTAACGTGACCATCGGAATGATCGATGAATATTAAGACAGACATATTGATTGAATTAAGAGATAAGAATTAAGAGATAAGAATTAAGAGATAAGAGTTAAGAGATAAGAGTTAAGAAATATGAAATAAAAGTTATGAATTAAGAGATAAGAAATTTAGAGTTATAGATTTAAATGGCTTTTGCTTCTTCGTGTAACAAACGAACTAGTTCGCTTACATTATCTGCTGCAACTAATTTTACGCCAGCTTTTGCTGGAGGTAATTCAAAATTTACGATTGAAGTTAAAGCGTCAATAGCAGCTGGTTCAACCACTTTCAATGGTTTAGTACGTGCCGCCATAATGCCACGCATATTCGGTATGCGTTGTTCGGCAACACCTTTCTGACAACTTACAACAACTGGTAGCGTTACTTCCGCAACTTCTTCACCACCTTCAATTTCTCTGGAAATAGTTGCAGTTGTTCCGGCTAATTCAAATTTCGTAGCCAAAGAAATATATGGGGCGTCAACTAATTCAGCTATCATTCCACCGATTGAAGAACCATTATAATCGATGGTTTCTTTTCCAGTAAAAATAATATCGTAAGCTCCTTGTTGTGCAACTTCAGCAATTTGAGCAGCAATAAAATATGGATCACTATTGTCTGTGTTAATACGAATAGCTTCATCGCCACCTAATGCCAATGATTTTCTAATAATTGGTTCAGCATCCGCAGCACCAACAGTAACTAGATGAATGATAACACTTGCATCTTTCTCTTTTAATTCGATGGCTCTTACTAGAGAATACCATTCATCGTAAGGATTGATAATCCATTGAACACCTGCTTCATCAAATTTTGTATTGCCGTCGGTAAAGGCAATTTTGGAAGTAGTGTCGGGTGTTTTACTTATACAGACTAAAATCTTCATATTGGTCAAGTTTTATCATTTCAATTAGTTGTTTATGCAACTATTTGGCAAATATAGTAAGGTTTGTAAAGTGGCAATGTGTTTGGCAAAGAATTTTTAATAAATGTTTAAAGTTCGGGTATATTTTATTTAAGATTTTGAACACTTAACTTCGTAAGATGGATAGAATAGCCAGAATAAAGGAATTTTTAGCACCAAATCCCAACGATAATTTCTTACGACATGCGCTAGCATTGGAATATATTAAAATTGGTGATACTGTTGGGGCTAGAGCTTTGTTTGAATCTATCTTAATTGAATCACCTGACTATATTGGCTCCTATTACCACTTGGCTAAATTATTGGAGCAAATGAATGAAAATTTATTGGCAATTGAATGGTACGAAAAAGGAATGGCAGAAGCTAAAAAAGCAAAAGACCAACATGCATATAATGAGTTGCAAGCAGCTTATGAAGATTTATTAACCTAATTAATTTGTCATGCAACACAAATACGATTTTGCGAAATACAAAACACCAATTGGTATACAATTAAATTGTAAAGGTTGGATTCAAGAAGCGGCATTAAGAATGTTGTTGAATAACCTCGATCCCGAAGTGGCGGAACGCCCCGAAGAACTAATTGTGTATGGCGGAAGAGGAAAAGCTGCAAGAAATATTCAATCACTTGATCAGATAATTGCGTCTTTAAAAATTTTAGAAAATGATGAAACCTTATTAATTCAAAGTGGTAAACCAGTTGGTATATTAAAAACGCATAAAGATGCCCCTAGGGTTTTATTGTCTAATTCTCAACTTGTTCCAAACTGGGCAAACTGGAAACATTTTACGGAGCTTGAACAAAAGGGATTGATGATGTATGGACAAATGACAGCGGGCAGTTGGATTTATATTGGCTCTCAAGGAATTGTTCAAGGAACATTTGAAACCTATGCTGCTATTGC
>JAYVRC010000442.1:0-4095 GCA_043776615.1 Sphingobacteriia bacterium | reverse complement strand
TTCATTTTTGGTAGGGTTTACAATTCTATACTTCACTTTTTCTTGTGTACCCGGACCAGCTTTGTAGTAATTATTCACCATATTATACTTTCCAGCTTCGCCCCCATATGCACTATTGTGCTCCCAATTATAAATTACATTATTTCGGAAATCAACAAATTCATCATCTGCACCTAAACGAGCTCCATTAAATCTTGGATTTCTACTTAAGCAATGCGCAAATAAATTATGATGAGCCGATAAATGACTACCACCCCAAATACCACCATATCCATGGTGTTCATAATCCTTATCACCTGTTTCAAAATGGTATGAATAATTCAAAGGCTCAGTAATTAAGTTCCATTGAAGAGTAGTACTATCTCCGCCGTATATGGAGAATACTTCATCTGTACTCCAACTCATGCTACAATGATCTATAATAATTTGCTTATGTTTTGTACCTCCAAATGCATCGTCACCTCCATTACCGTCTACCATACCCCCTTTCTGGTTTTTATCTCCCATTCTGAAACGCATATACCTAACAATAATATTGTTTCCAGTAATTCCTACTGAATAATCTGCTAAACAAATTCCATCCCCAGGTGCAGTTTGTCCAGCAATTGTTATATCACTTTTAATGGGCAACTTACTTTTTAAATGGATAGTTCCTGAAATAGAAAAAACTACAATTCTTTTGCCGTTGGCAGTTACTGCTTCGCGAAAACTTCCAGGTCCATCATCATTCAAATTGTTTACGATAATTACTTTGCCGCCTCTTCCCCCAGTAGTGTATTTACCAAAACCCTCTGCTCCCGGAAAGGCAATTGGATTTGTTGTTACATCTATTATTTGCGTATTTCCAAAAAATGGAAACATACAAATACAAATAAATACAAATAACTTATGCAATACTTTTATCATTCTTCTATAATTAAAAAGAGACTGCAAAAACAGTCTCTTACTTATTAATAACCGGGGTTTTGTTTTAGGTTAAAGTTAGCATCAACAGCTGGTTGAGGCAATGGAAGGAGTTCTGATTTGCCAGTTGTAAAACCAGTAGCAAAACGAAATAGCGATACTGTATTAATAGTAGTGCCCATCCAAACTACTCTTGTAGTACCTGTTGGTTGAGTTGCCGGCTCGGGAACATAAAATGAGTTTCTCCATAAATTCACATCATCAGCTGTAGAATTGGTATTATAATACATAAACTGTGGAAGTGTTGCAAATGCACCAACTCTACTAGACATATTCAATAAAGTTTGTTTAGTATTTGCAATTGTTGTAGCCAATAAATTCCACCTGATTAAATCATACTTTCTAATTCCTTCACCACCTAATTCCAAAGATCGCTCTTTTACCAATGCTGTAAAAAAACTTGCTTTAGATAATCCAGCAGGTAAATCAACAGTTGGATCAATTGCAGTTAATGATTTACCATATCCCCTTCTACGAATTTGATTAACTGCATTATAAGCTGTTGCAGTTGGACCGCTAATTTCATTTTCGGCCTCCGCAAGCATTAATAAAACATCAGCATATCTAATTAATTGCCATTTTAAACTAAAATATTGAACTGCATCAGTTGCAGAAACTACAGGACCACTAATCCAATCTCTTCTATATTTTCCATCACAAATTGCTGTTATAGCTTGTCCTACTTTAATAGCACCATCTGCAGCAACATTGTAAGGTACACAGGTAACATCTCTTCTTAAATCATTTGGATCAAATGAATAAAAGTAAGAGGGTAAAACATTAATACTTTTATTTCCGAATGTACCAACAGTTGGTCCATTATAGTATGCCAATTTTGTATCAGCTACAGCAACTCTTCCAAAACCACTGGCTTGAAACATTAATTCCCCTTGAGGATCTGATACTGCTCTAGCATTTACTTGATCTTTCCATAATGCCCTGAAGCTGGGGTTTAAAGAATGCTGACCGGAACCAATGATTTCTGTACATTCATCTTTTGCAATTTGATAATAGGTTAAATGATTATTTCCTCTTTGCATAGTTCCATTCTGGCGCAAAGAAAAGCCGCCTCTAAATAAAGCAATTCTTGCACGCAATGCTTTTACTGCACCTTTGGTAATTCTTTCATCAATCTGGTCGCCAACAGATACAACTTCATTCTTCCAAGGCACCAATGTAGATGCTAATTTCAAATCATCTAATAATCGATCATAAATTGAGTCCCTATCTGTTTTGCGAGGAAATGGATTATTATCAGCAATTGTAGCAGCAGCATTAAAATGCCAAGGCAGATCACCCCAGTTGCGAATTGCTTCAAAATAAAATTGTGCTCTAAGTGTAAGTGCTTCACCATGTAAACGAGCCAATTGCTTTTTTTCCTGATCAGATCCATTTTTGTATTTTTCCATTGCTGGAATATTGTCTATACAAATATTGGCGAATTCAATTCCTTGAAATAGCTGATTAAATGGATTGGTTATTTGTGCATTTCCAGGAGTAGCAGCATAACGTGCAATATCTCTTCTATCATTATCTGCATTACCTGTAGGCCCTTGCATTTCATCGTTATCAACAGGATAATATAAACTCAAACGAATACCATAACCTGCGTCTCCTACTAATCTACTATAAACACCAGCAATAGCTTTGGTAGCACTTGGAACATCGCTAAAAACCATTTCAGCACTCACTTCAGTAATAGGCTTTTGGTCTAGGTATTTCTGACAACTTATTAATAAAGTTACTGCGAGTATTAAAGTTAAAGTCAGTTTGTTAAAATACTTACTGATCATATATTGATTTTTAAAAGTCTAATTAAAATGATGCATTAATTCCGAAAATAAAAGTCCTGCTTTTGGGATAGGCAGAGTAATCAAGCCCTGGTGTTAGCGGACTACCAGCTACACTAACTTCAGGATCATAACCAGTATAACTTGTGAGCACTGCCAAATTATTAGCAGTGAAATAAAAACGAAGTTTAGTCATTTTTAGTTTCTGCAAACTTTTAGGAGATACATTATAACCTAAAGTTAAATTATTCACTCGTAGAAATGATCCATCTTCAATTGACCATGAATGTGGTGTAAAAGCGCCAGCACTTTTTAAGGGTTGCCAAATATCAGCATATGCATTCATTCTTGCTAAATCATCCGGAGCTATACCAACTACTTGATTAGATGAATTTACCCATTGTACAGTTTCACCTGATGGCGAAACAACTTTCCAACGATTGTTCATTATATTTAACATGTTGGAATTATTGGAGTACCCATTAGTGAATTCAATTTTATTAGCGTTATAAATATCGTTTCCAACGGAGAAATTCAAGAACAAACTCAAATCCCAACTCTTATATGAAAATTGTTGATTTAACCCTCCTGTATATTTTGGATTAGGGTTACCAATTATTCTTCTATCGTTATTTAAATCTATTACACCATCACCATTTAAATCTTTGAAACGAATTGAACCAGGTTGAACAGGCCCGATTATACCAGCATTTGTGGGAACACCAGCTTTTAGAGTATATACTCTTGTAGTGAAATTGTAATCAAAGTCGTTCACTCTGTAAATACCATCAGTAACTAATCCCCACATTGAGCCTACTGGATCGCCTATCCTAACGATGTAATCAGTTGGCTGCCCCGAAACACCCCAACTAGCTGCAGGGAAAAAACTCTTTTGATTAATTCCTAATTCTTCTACTTTATTTTCATTAAAGGAGATATTGAAATTTGCATTCCAAGTAAAGTCTTTCTTTTTAATAATTTGAGCATTCAATTGAAATTCAACCCCTTTATTGTTGGTTCTTCCAATGTTTTGCAACTGAGTTGAATAACCAAATGTTGAAGCAATCGGCACATTCAATAATAAATTTCTTGAACTATTATTATATATGTCTACCGATAAATCAATTCTTTTGAAGAAACTAATATCAACACCAAGGTTTCTACTTTCAGTTGACTCCCATTGTAAATTTTGATTTACCAATCCGGCAGAAGAAAAAGCGTTTAAAGCCTGGTTATTTAACCCATAATAAAAAGAGCCATCATTTCTAAAAGTAGTTAAATACAAATAATCATTGATTCTATTATTACCAACTGTTCCAAAACTAGCCCTGAATTTTAAATC
>JAYVRC010000441.1:0-4126 GCA_043776615.1 Sphingobacteriia bacterium | reverse complement strand
TTTTCGTATTTATTGAAAGGCTAATTGCTATTAGAAAAGCATCAAAAATTGATGAAAACTTTATGATGGTTATTCGCGACCATATTTTAAATGGAAATGTACTGGCAGCAAGAAGTATGACAAAAAACACAAGCAATCCTGTTGCTAAAATGATTGATAAAGGCATTCAAAGAATTGGAAAGTCAATTGATGCGATTGAGAAAAGCATGGAAAATGTTGGAAAATTGGAGATGTATTCGATGGAAAAAAATTTATCGATTCTTACACTAATAGCTGGTATTGCACCAATGTTTGGTTTCCTAGGAACTATAATTGGAATGGTTCAATTATTTTATGGTATCGCTTCTACAGGCGAATACACTTTAAATACAATTGCTGGAGGTATCTATACTAAGATGATTACTTCAGCAACAGGATTAATCATTGGTTTGATTGCTTATATTGGTCACAATTATTTAAGTACGCAGATAGATAAAACTGCCAATAAAATGGAAGCTGCAAGTGCAGATTTTATTGATGTATTGCAAGAGCCTACTCAGAAGTTATGAGTTATGAGATAAGAGTTATGAGTTGAGAGTTATTTTTACACAGTAATTTAATTTATGAATATTCGCAAAAGATTTAAAACTCATCCTGAAGTGCATACTGGCGCTCTCAATGATATTTTATTCATTTTGCTTTTATTTTTTCTAATTGTTTCTACATTGGCTAATCCTAATGTTATTAAAGTAAGTAACCCCAAAGCCAAAGCCGATACCAAAGCAAAACAAACAGTGGTGATAACAGTGGATAAATTTCAACAACTTTTTATAGGGGCCGAAAAAGTTTCATTACAAGAATTGGAACCTAAACTAAAATTATTTTTATCAAAAGAAACCGATAAGCCATCTGTTGTAATTAATGGAGATAGCACAGCTCATTTAGGTACTGCTATTCAAGTAATGCAAATTATTAAAAAATTAGGGGCTACACCTGTTATGGCGGTTGATAATAGCGGATTAAAGAACTAGTATAGCTTTTGCACTTTAATCATTCTATCTTTTCCTTGCATATCTTTTCTCAGCTCTACTGAAATTCCTGTTTCTGAAAATAATTCAACCACTTCCTGTCCCAATGCTTCATTAATTTCTAAGAAAATACTGCCAAAAGGCAATAGATGGGTTTTGCTAAAATTATGGATGGCTTTGTAAAAAATTAAAGCATCTTTAGTAGGAACAAACAATGCGGTGTGAGGTTCAAATGCAATAACATTTTGGTGCATTATATCTTTTTCCGACGCTCTTATATATGGAGGATTACTGATAATTATATCTAATGGGCGAATATTGTTCCAGTTAGAATTATCCAAAAAATCAATTTGTTTAAATTCAATTGAAGTGCTTTGTTTTTTTGCATTTAAATTGGCAATTTTCAAAGCACTGGAGCTGATGTCTATCGATTGAATTTGTAAAAAAGGTAATTTCTTTTTTAGGATGATAGATATACAGCCCGATCCTGTTCCTATGTCTAATACACTTAAATTGTTATTATTAATTGGTTTGGTAACTTGTATCATCCAATCTACCAACTCTTCTGTTTCTGGTCGAGGAATTAAAACATCTTTTGTAACAATAAAATTTAAACCCATGAACCAAGCTTCACTAATTATATATTGTACAGGTTCTCCTAATATGAGCCTCTCTAAAGTATTTTTTAATAGTAATATTTGTTGATCTGTTAGTGCTATATTTTTTTGAATATGTTGTTCTACTTTATTCTTTCCACTGATCCATTCTATGGTTAAAATTGAAATATTGTTTGATTCTCTCTCATCATACAATAGAGCAATTGCTTCTTTAAGCCTTTGTTTTCCTTCCCAAATTGTCATTATGCAATGTACCTATCATTTGGCTATTTTTGTAAATTCTAGTATATGCAAATTCACGAGTACTATATGGCAAGGTGTATTGAACTAGCTCTTAAAGGGTTGGGAGAAGTTGCTCCTAACCCGATGGTAGGAGCAATATTGGTTCATGAGCATCAAATTATTGGTGAAGGATACCATGAAAAATTTGGAGAAGCACATGCTGAAGTAAACTGTTTAAATAGTGTTGCTGTGGAAAATGAAGATTTAGTTTCAAAATCAGTTTTGTATGTTTCACTAGAGCCTTGCGCACATTTTGGCAAAACACCCCCTTGTGTAAATTTAATTATTGAAAAAGGTATTAAAAAGGTAGTGATTGGATGCCAAGATTCATTTAAAAAAGTAAATGGAAAAGGGATTGAAAGATTGCAAGATGGCGGCGTTGAAGTAGTAGTTGGTGTTTTAGAAGAGGAATGCATCAATTTAAACAGTCATTTTTTTACTTACCACCAAAAACAACGGCCGTTTATTATATTAAAATGGGCTGAAACGGCAGATGGAAAAATTGCCGGAATAAGTAATGAACGATTAATGATTAGCAATGCAATTACTTCAACAAAAGTTCATCAATGGCGAAGTGAGGTTATGGCAATATTAATTGGAACAAATACGGCTTTAAAGGATAATCCTAGTTTAGACAATCGTTTATGGACTGGTAAGTCTCCAATTCGTATGGTGATTGATGGATCAGGTAGATTACCAAATAGTTTAAAAATATTTAATGATAGTAAACCTACAATTATATTTAAGTATAAGCAAGAAGCTCAATACGGCAAAGTTCAATTCATTCAACTAGTGCAAAACAAGTCGATGTTATTGCAAATAATGGATTATTGTTACGCAAATAATATTAATAGTATGCTAGTGGAAGGAGGTGCTCAATTAATTCAATCATTTATTGATGAAGGAGTTTGGGATGAAGCAAGAATAATTATTAATTCATCACTAAATATAGGAAATGGGTTAAATGCACCACAATTAAATGCTGCATTATTATACAATCAAGAAGCTATCTTAGGTGATACAATCTTCTATTACAAAAATAGTTTAATTAAATAATAATATCTAAATGATCTATCTTATCGGCAGCATTCTGCTAACTAGTTACTTAACATTGGCATTTAAATTATGTGAGCGTTTTGCTGTGCCTATATTTCCTGCAATTGTTTTTAATTATATTACTTGTGTATTAACTGGTTCATTTGTTAATGGAGCTTTTCCTATTAATAGCGCTGCAATTGAAACTCTCTGGTTTAAGTGGGCCTGTGTAATGGGTATTTTGTTTGTATCTATTTTTAATATCATGGGTTTTACTGCTCAAAAAATAGGAATAGCAGTATCATCAGTTGCCAATAAATTATCGTTGATTATTCCAGTTATATTATCTGTTTATTTATACAACGAAACTGTAGCTGGATGGAAATTAGTTGGCGTAATTATTGCTTTGGTAGCGGTAATTCTAACTTGTTATCCCAAAAAATCAGAAGATGATAAGTCATCTGTTTCAAAACAATTAAAGTATTTTTTACCCTTTGTATTATTTATTGGGAGTGGACTATTAGATGCTTTGATTAATCATGTACAACAGAAATATGTTAATGAAGACAATAGCAATGCTTTTTTGATTAGTGGATTTTTATCGGCGGCTATTATTGGTTTTTGTATTTTATTTTTTCAATATATTTCTAAGAAAAGAGCTTTTGAATGGAAGCATGTATTTGCTGGTGTTTTAATAGGTGTTCCTAACTATTTCTCCATCTGGTGTTTAATTCATTTTTTAAAACAAAGTCTATGGGAGAGTAGCGCTAGTATTCCTATGAACAATATGGGAATTGTATTATTTAGTACACTAGCTGCAACGGTTTTATTTAAAGAAAAATTATCATTGATTAATTGGATTGGAATTGGATTGTCTGCAGTAGCCATTTATTTTATTGCCTTTGGTAATCAGCTTTAGGCCCTGCCTGTTAATTGATAAGCAATTGTTCCAACTATTTCATGTAAAAAATATTGCCAATCGTACAATAGTTTGACGTCTGGAATAATAATATCTTCCAATGAAAACTTTGTATCAATTACTTTATAATCGCAAGGATAAGCAACTATATTTTGGTAGCCAGCATTTTGAAACACTTTCAATGATCTAGGCATATGTAATGCAGAAGTGATTAATACATATGGCTGTTGTTCCTTCATTGAATCTAAAAGTATTTTTGAGTAAAT
>JAYVRC010000440.1:0-4149 GCA_043776615.1 Sphingobacteriia bacterium | reverse complement strand
ATAGCCCCGAAATTTCAGGGCTATTAACAGGTTGAATAAATTATTTATTAGGCTGAGGTGTATATCTTAAATAAGGCTTCACCACATTCACTCCTTTTGGAAATTTTTTAATAGCGTCTTCTGTACTTACTGCTGGAACAACAATTACATCTTCGCCTTCTTTCCAGTCAGCAGGTGTTGCAACACTATACTGAGCTGTTAATTGCAAGGAATCAATTACCCTCAATACTTCAACAAAATTTCTTCCAGTAGATGCTGGATAGACAATCATTAATTTTACTTTTTTATCTGGACCAATAATAAATAAAGATCTTACAGTAAAAGTTTCAGATGCATTCGGATGTATCATTCCATAAGCATTAGCGATGCTTCTATCTTCATCAGCAACTATAGGAAAGCCAACAGTTGCATGTTGTGTTTCATTGATGTCATTAATCCATCCTTCGTGCCTGCCTATACTATCAACACTTAATGCCAAAACTTTTACATTGCGCTTTTCAAATTCTGATTGTAATAAAGCAGTTTTGCCTAACTCAGTTGTACATACAGGTGTATAATCTGCTGGATGAGAAAATAAAACCCCCCAACTATCGCCAAGGTATTCGTAAAAATCAATTTCACCCTTACTTGTTTTTGCTTTAAAATTGGGAGCAATATCCCCTAGTTGTAAGCTCATGGTTAATTATTTAGTGAACAAATATACAATATCCTACTAAATACATAGACTATATTTTTACTATTTAAGTTTTCGATATAGTTCTGGCTTTCTGAACAGCTGTTTTTCCGTATTTGCTTTTTACATCATCAATGGCTTTATACAATTCAGCTTTTTTACCTCCATCATTAAAAAGACTTCCTTGCAAAATATGACTAGTTAACTCAGAAAAACGAACACCTAATAGTCTAACTGGCTGGTCTTTTCTATATAATTGATGAAATAGTTTAATAGCTACAGGAATCAACTCATCATCGCGAAGCGTGTAGTCGATTGCAACTTGCTTAGAAGTAGTTTCAAAATTGGGGTACCTAATTTTAACAGCAATGCATCCGCAAAGTTTTTTATCTTTTCGCAATTCATAGGCTACTTTTTCTGTTAATCGAACTAACTCACTTAAAAGAAAATCTACATCCAACTTATTTTCTTCAAATGTATGTTCACTAGAAATAGACTTAGATTCATGATAAGGATGAACTTCTGTTTCATGAATTCCTTGAGATTTATACCAAAGTTCAACCCCATATTTTCCCAATATTTTCTCTAGCAGCTCAATTGGTGTTTCACTTAGTTGTTGTATAGTAGAAATGCCCATTGATTTCAATCTATTAAAAGTGTTATCTCCAACTCCCGAAAATTTATTTACAGATAATGGGGCTAGAAATTTTTTTTCCATTCCTGGTTTTACAAAAAGATAGCCATTAGGTTTTGCTTCATCCGTTGCAATTTTTGCAACCATTTTATTGGTTGCTAATCCAAATGAAATGGGCAATTGTGTTTTGTCAATAATTTCATTTCGCAAATCAATGGTCCATTGTAGAGGATCGATATACTTATTCATGCCAGTTAAATCAATATAAAACTCATCGATAGAAGCTTTTTCAAATAATGGTGCTTTTGCAGCTACAATTTCTGTAACCATTCGAGAGTATCTGCTATATTCTCCCCTTGTACCTTGTACAAGAATAGCATGCGGACAAAGCTTCATTGCTGTTCGCATGGGCATTGCACTTCGCACACCAAATTTTCGGGCTTCATAACTGCAAGTAGTTACAACGCCTCTATCTTTTGAGCCGCCTACAATAACGGCTTTGCCTTTTAGTGAGGGATTATTTAGTACTTCTACACTTACAAAAAATGAATCTAAATCAAAATGGGCTATATAACGTTGTGGTTGAGACACTCATTAAAATTATACAACTTATCTATAAACGTCTAATAAACCATCGGGCAAAGTAACGTACACCCGTTTTTTAGCATGATCAATTTTGTCTAAGGTTTCTGTATGCAATGGAATTAATGCTTCTTTTCCATCCAATGAAATTTTTAATAACACCTGATGAGGTTGTTCAATTACTTCTTCAATTGGTCCAAGATTTTCATCTTCATCTGTAATTAATTCAAATCCCAAAAGAGCTATTGGTGCATTTTTTCCTGCTAACTTTCTAAAGTCGGCATCTAATAACCAAACAGGTTTTGTATGAAGCCTTGCTGCAGCTTCTTTGGTATTAACTCCTTCGAGCTTTACCATCATTTCTTCATGATCTTTAGCTTTAGAAGATTCTAAAAAATAAGGGATATAAGATCCTTTTATTTCTTCTACAAATAAAACACCAACTCCGTTTAATGTAGTTTTTTTGCCGAGTGAATGCACTACAATCACTTCGCCTTTTAATCCAAATGCGGCTACAATTTTTCCAATATTGATGTAATCATTCATCGATTGCAAGTTACCAATTCAGATTAACTATTCTCTTAAACTACTAGCAAATAAAAAGGGTTCGGATAGTCCGAACCCTTTTAAATATTCTTCCAGTGAAATTAAGCTTCAGCAGGAGAATCAGTTGTTGCTTCTGGAGCAACCTCTGCAACTACTACTTCCTCTTTAACTTCTACTTTCTTTACAATTGGAACATACACTTTCTTTGCACGTTGCTTGCTTTTATGCTCATCGTTTCTGCGTGAGATATTGGCTTCATGTTCAGTATGCCATTCCTGGAACTTAGTCATTGCAGCAGCATCATCGAACAAGCCGAGTTTAACACCACGTAAAAGATGTTTAAGGTACAATACTCCTTTAAAAGAAAGAATCCTACGAACTGTATCAGTAGGTTGTGCTCCTTTGTTTAACCAATCTAATGCCTTTTGGCGATCTAATTGGATTGTTGCTGGAACTGTTAATGGATTATAAGTTCCCAATTTTTGGATGAACTTACCATCTCTTGGTGCACGACCATCGGCTACTACAATAAAGTAGAATGGTCTTTTTTTACTCCCGTGACGTTGGAGTCTCATTTTTACTGCCATAATAAATAGAAATTTAAAGGCGTGATTAAATATGGTTTATCTAGTAGATACTAGGAGCGCGAAACTAATAAATTCAGGATTAACTTCCAAAGCTTATCTGTATTTTATGTGTTAACGCTGTATTAAAAGAATTTATACATTACTATTTAATACAATACCTACCTTCTCATTCCAGGAAATTTCCCCCCCATTGGCATATTGCTCATGGTTTTCATCATTTGCTTCATTTGTTCAAATTGCTTCATAAAAGCATTTACATCTTGAATATCTTTCCCACTTCCTTTCGCAATTCTTAATTTTCTACTTGGGGTAAGGGAGTCTGGATTAGCCCTTTCAAAAGGAGTCATAGAACTTATCATTGCTTCAATTCCTTTAAATGCATCATCTTTTACATCAATATCCTTCATGGCTTTACCAACACCTGGAATCATTCCCATTAAATCTTTAAGGTTACCCATTTTTTTAATCTGTTGCAGTTGATCCATAAAATCCTGAAAATCAAATTGATTTTTTCTGATTTTTTTCTCTAATTTTTTTGCTTCTACTTCATCAAACTGAGCCTGTGCTTTTTCAACCAAAGTTGTAATGTCACCCATTCCTAAAATACGCTGCGCCATCCTTTCAGGATAAAAAACATCTAGCGTATCCATCTTTTCGCCACTACTTACAAACTTAATGGGCTTATCAACGGTGTACTTAATTGTTAGCGCAGCCCCACCTCTTGTATCTCCATCTAATTTTGTTAAAACAACACCAGAAAAATCCAATCGATCATTAAATGCTTTTGCAGTATTTACAGCATCCTGACCAGTCATGGAATCCACTACAAACAATATTTCTGAGGGATTAACCGCCTTTTTAATATTGGCTACTTCGGTCATCATTACTTCATCAATTGCTAATCTACCAGCAGTATCAATGATGATTACATTTTTATTGGTTGCTTTGGCTTCTTTGATGGCATTTTGCACAATTGATACCGCATCTTTATTTTCTCTTTCACTATATATGCTTACACCAATTTGTTCTGCTAAAACAGTCAACTGATCAATAGCAGCCGGACGATAAATATCTGCGGCAACTACTAAAGGAGATTTTCCCTTTTTGGTTTTGAGGTAATTGGCCAA
>JAYVRC010000439.1:0-4150 GCA_043776615.1 Sphingobacteriia bacterium | reverse complement strand
CCCGTACGTGGTACAATTTAAAAAGCCTTTCAGCAATGAAAGGCTTTTTAAATTATAGATTTGAATATGACCAAATTGCTTTGCCTAAATATTTTATTTGTCAAGGTTCATCAAAAAGTTGAATTGATATAAATCTCATAACCTTTTTGATTTTTAATTACAATATTTCTTAATCGCTTCAAAAGCCTTTTCAAAACCTAATTCACCTGCCTTCCTAAAATCTAAACAACCCCCATTTTGTCATTAAGTATAAGTTTTAAAACGCCTCTATTATAGTAGGCATCAACATATTTTGGATCAAGTTCTATTGTTTTAGTATAATCTTTTATCGCTGTGATATAGTCATTTAATTTACCCTTAGCTATCGCCCTAAAAAAGTAGGCATCAACATATTTCGGATCAAGTTCTATTGCTTTAGTGTAATCCTCTACTACTGCGCTGTAGTCTTTTAATCTTTCCTTAACTATTGCCCTATGAAAGTAGGCATTAACAGATTTCGGATCGAGTTCTATTGCCTTTGTAAAATCTTGTAAGGCTCCGCTGTAATCTTTTATTTGATTCTTAATAACCCCTCTATTATCGTAAGCATAGGCAAATTTCGGATCTAATTTTATTGATTTAGTAAAATCTTGAATGGCTCCACTGTAATCTTTTAATTGACTCTTAGCAACTCCTCTATTTAAGTAGCCAAGAATATTTTTCGAATCAAGTTCTATTGCTTTAGTATAATCTTGCATTGCTCCGCTGTAGTCATTTGAGCGACTCTTAGCAACTCCCATATTGTAGTAATCAATTGCAGTTTGGCTATAACTCGTAGCTATGCAAAAAGAGAAAAGGGCTATAAAAATTAATGGTTGCATGATTTTATTTAAATTAATATTTAGAGCTCAATTTTTACCTATTGGGGGTTTATTGCTTGTTGGTTTGTCATACTGAAATCTAATTTACAAAATAACTTTATGCCTGTGTAACTTAGGTAACACTTTTTATACCTTATAAGTAGGTAATATTTAAACAGTTTTCATTCATACTCTTTAGAAATAAATGGATGGTTTTCTTTATGATTCAGAATTACAGAAAGTTTGGTATTGGTAACTTCAGAATTAGAAGATACCGATAGGAAAGATTTTGTTACAGACGTAAAATCAGGAGTTTACCTTGGTGACTTATTAAAAAGCGGAATGTAGTGTTTTGAATTTAATGGGTTTATGTACATAAACTCTGCATCGGTTGAGCATATTATCAGAAAATAGGAAGGTGAGAAAGATGATTTCTCAATGGTGCTATAACCACCCTTATTACAATACTATTCACAAAATTAATTGTAAATTCAATAATGACTAAGGCAAAAAAAAAGCCATAACCTATGATTTTAAAGATGACTTTTGAAATAGCCATGAAGAGGGCTTTAACTACTTTTTTTACCCAAAATTGCTATAAAAAAGAAAAAAGAAGGTCCTTGAAATTTTTAATTGATATTTTCATCTAAATCATTTTTGCATTTTGTATTTGCTTTAAATATATCTGATAAATCAGTAAGATTCATCAAATCTAAAAGTATCAATCTTGTGTTGGCTTGTAAGGAAAGAGTACTTAGAAATGACCTTAAATATGGGAAAAATATAGCTATCGAGTTTTTATAAAAAAATTCCGGTATTTCACTAAAAGGTAATTCAGGCTGAAAATTAAAAACGGCAATACTGGAAACATTAACTACAACTTCATTTTGCTCATTATCCTTTTTTCCTATAAAATTCAAATATAGATGAAAAACCCCTTCCTTTTCTTCATACATGCCGGAAGGCTCAAATTGAATTTTTAATCCTGTATCATGGTTAGCCAAGCCATCAAATGAAAATTTTGGTATCGTATAGTTAGAAAATTTGAATTGTGCTTTTTTTGCTTCTATCATTCAACAAATGTATATAAAAAAACCCCGAAAAAAATTCGGGGTCTTTTTGATTAGTTATTTTAAATGAATCAGGAGGCGGATGTTTAAAATTTGCGTTTTTTAGTTCATCACTATATAAACAGTACATTTCTAAAGAATTTGAAGAACTATCACAAAAAAATAGATTTTCTAAACTCAATTGGTATTCCACTCCATCTAAATACTGGGTATATGTTACCCCCTGTGGATTGTGTACTTGAAAAGTATCAAGCAAATGCTTCACCTCTTGTTTAGGAGTTTCAGCTACAAATTGCTTTAATAATTCTAACGACTTTATTTGTTGTGGAGAGAACATTGTTATTGGTTTAATAAAAACTAACTATAGAAAGATAAACGCTTGAGGCTCTACATTATTTTAAGGCTTCGCCGTCCTCAGTCACATTGAGATTAGAATATAATAGCACAGATAGTGTAATTAAGAAGGAATATCAAAGGTAATTGAAAGTTTTTATACTTTGTGTCAATTTATATACTTATTCGGGTATGTAATTTTAAAATTATTTATAATACCAACTACTTTTTTGAACAAACAGATAATAATTTTTGGATTTAATATTACAAATCCTTTCTTCTCAACATTAAAATTTATTAAATGTTCAGCGTATTTACCTTTAAAAACATCAACGGCTCTAATTGCTTTATAAGGGAATAAACCTCTTTTTTCAGGTTGGGCTTCGAGTTTTAAAAGTAAAGTAATTATTGATTCCATTGTATTTTCATCAGCATTTAAAATTTCTATACATTTTTGAAAATAAAGCTGATCTGTTCGTGAACCTGCTAAATCGCAAATATCATAGTTAGGTATCTCAAAGTCGCCTTCACAAATCATATACTTTTTATTACAGTGAACCTCTCCCCACCAACAAGCTAAATCATAGTGATTATCCCAGAAATAATATCCTTCCCCCAAATATGTTCCTTTACCTCTATTAAGCATTTTAAATGGGGCGTTGTCTTCGACATATTCTGGATTATCTAAATCTTGAACTGTATGATGAACTAAAGTTTTGAACACAGAGAATATTTTAAATAAAAAACAATTTATATTTTAATTTCTAAACAATACAATAATTCAGTAAATAAAAAAATTTGAAATTTAAAAATAAATATAAAACTGATTTTGAAAAATAATTACATAAAAAACTAACCAACCTACGAATCAGTTATTACGCAGAAAAATAATTACTACCCAAGTTTATATTTAATGTTTGTAGAACAATAGTTATTGACTTGATGCAAAACCTTGTGGGAATTTAAATATTGTTGCCGTAACTTCTAATATTTTGGCTAAGTCTTATTGCTTCAATTTTTTCTCATTTATTACTAAGGCAAGTAAGCCCTTAAACAATTTCCAGTGTCGGAATTTTGTAATATTCAGCTTCGTAACCTTCCACTATCTTAGTATGTTTTGTCAGTGCTTTGCTTTCAGCAGCGCTGAGTTTATCGAAGCCTCCCTTACCAGTTGCAATAGTTAAAATTTCATTCATCTTAGTTTCACTAAATACAAACGCTGTTTTTGTTAGAGCTATTTTCATGGCTTAAAAGTAAAGCAAACTATTACAGAAATGAACATAAATTACCAAAAACGAAAATCATATGTATGCTTGGAAAGGCTTTTTTACAACCCATAACTTTACTTTTTTATAAATTTTTCTTGCTAATTGAACTTTAAAAAATAAATCCTTTACAGTTTTGATTTCAAGCCAATCAATCCAATAATCCCCTAACTTTAAAACAAATTAAATTCCATCTCAATTAAATTTTATGAGCCTTAAAAGAAGAAACTTTTTACGATTCTCAGCAATGGCTGGTACAGGTATAATTAGTGGTATTACCCTTGGCAGTTCTGTACTTGCAAAAGCAGGCGATAGTACTGCACCAGATAAATTGAAGTCCATCTCTGATGACGCAGAACCCATAACAGTAAAGGAACGGGAGCAAAGAGTTGCAAAGGCACAGCGCCTGATGGCTGTAAATAAAATAAGCGCAATTGTGCTGGACTCCGGCACCACACTGGAATATTTTACCGGCATCAGTTGGGGGCAAAGCGAGCGGACAATGGTTGCAATTATTCCGGCAAAGGGAACAGTAAAATATGTTTGTCCGGGGTTTGAAGAAGCCCGATTTCGGGAACTCATCAGCATTGGAAAAGAGGTGTACGCATGGCAGGAAGATGAAAGTCCGTACCAATTAATTACC
>JAYVRC010000438.1:0-4181 GCA_043776615.1 Sphingobacteriia bacterium | reverse complement strand
ATGTATAATCACATCAAATTTATTTCTAAGGTTGATGAGTGACTCGAACGTAATCGTCGAGTTATGCCATTCATCTATACCCCACTGCTGGTATTCATAAAAGTTCCATTTTCCGTGTCCGATTCCAGTGATGTGATAACCACCGTCTTCTTTCAATTTTAATGCAGTATGCCTCCCTAAAAACCCAAAAGCTCCAGTTATTAGTACTTTTTTCATTTTAATTGTTTTTTCGGAATTCTTCTGGTATTCGTTTTAGTAATACTGCAGGATTTCCTCCGACGATTGTCCAAGATTCAACGTCTTTCGTCACTACACTACCGGCACCTACAATTGCCCCTTCTCCGATTGTTACACCCTTCAATATTGTACAATTCATTCCAATCCATGAATTGGCGCAAATTCTTATGGGTTTACTCATTACGGATTCCCAGTTTTTATTTTCAATAAAGTTTTTTTTCTGTCTAATATCAATCAGTTGTTGATTAATATCATCCTGCCTGTCCCTGAAATCTAAAGAGTGTGAGTTATGGTCATATATATAACAACCCCATGCAATAAAGACAAAGTCTTCAATAATTATGCTTGTCCTGCAGATAATGTGGCTACTCCCAATAAAAACCTTTTTACCAATAATGACTTCTCCTTGACCAGATTCAAATATGATCGTGCAATGCAATATTGTATCATCACTAACAGAGACATAAAGCTTGTCTGTTTGTGGGTTTGTTATTTCTAGCCTGAAACCAGGAAGCAACAATGAATTGCCAACATTCATATATTTAATGACACTTTGTAAGTATCTCTTGCTTCTGATTTCTTTAATTTTTTTTAGAAGTTGATCTATCATTTAAGAGGAAAGTTATAGTTATAAGACATTTTTCTGAGTTTAACTTTATCATCAGATCAATGCGTTTTGAATTTCCTAGCTTTTTCAATTTTACACTTTTAGTCAGACCTTCTTTTGAAAAAAAAAGTTTGTTAGTTGTGAAATTATTGTCTCGCAGGAAATTTTACCATTATTTAATATATCTTAAATTCTTCTATAAATAATTGTTCATAAATGTGAATAGCAGTTTGGCTTTTGTATAAATTAGCAAGAATTTTCAAAAAAATGTAAAAGGAAATTGATGCTAGTCTGAGTTGTCAAGCAGATCTAGTTCAATGCTAGCCACATTTCTTTTAACCAATTATAAACATATCATGATACTTTTATAATTCAATTACATGATTTTCTTTAATCTCGCCATGTAAGTTTACAGAAAAATATAAACTTATAACGGTTCGGTTATCAGATGTGAATTAGTAGTCGAATTGCACAGTATAATCTATTTATTACCTTTTATTCTCTCGGGTTTGTGCGTAATATCCAATATCTATTACTGGTTAATAGCGCCAAGAGTAAGTTTTATATTGTTAGACCTATCAAATTATAGACGGTTTCTTCTACTTCTTTTAGGAATTTCAATTGTATGGTTTACGTTTTGAAATACTCAATCTAATAAGCGCCTGAAAGTGTCTTAAAATCTGGTCCATTCAAGGCTCTATTGCAACAAGGAGTTTATTAAATCTTTCTTTAAAAGTTTAGCATTTTTAAAATACGTTTTATCGCCCGATTTAATAATGAAGGCGGCTTGAATGCTTTTTTGAATAAAAAATTATCAGCTTCTACATCTACATTAATAGATTTTGGATGTACTAATTCACCTAACTTTCCGTCACCCACGGTTAAAGTCTTGTACCATGAAGGTTCAGCTAATGTATGTGTTCCATCACTGTTGAACCCAATATTTTGTATTAAATTAATGTTTGGTACGATTGATATACCTTTTTTAAGCCAGATTGAGAATTTCCACTGATAGTCCCAAGTTCCAAAGGTTGAGGCGCAATCAAAAATCTTAATCCAGTATTTTTGCTGATTTTTGCTCTCAAATACAGTGGTAATCGCGTTTTGATCTCTGAATTTTTTGTATGATTTCATTTCATAATCATAACTTTTCCAAGCCCTTGCCCAGCTTGCCCAGCCCCAAATACCACCATATTTTGAAAAATAGTAAGACGAGTCCTCAGGTTTATTGCGTTTTTTTATACTGGTACCGCTAATTTCCATTACTTGTGTATTCTCCTTGTAATGATCAAGCATTTTTTCACAGAAAGTGAAAAAGTCACCATATGGCATACAGTCATCTTCCAAAATAATACCCTGATTTACATGGCTAAAAAACCAGGTAATTGCAGTGTATACTCCAATTCCACAACCAAGATTCTCTTCCTGATATAGTGTCTTGACCTCACAATTCCAATCTATTTTACTAGCAAGATAGGTTCTTACTTTGTTAATTTCATCAAAATCTGATTTATTCCCTTTTCTTGGCCCGTCAGAGGCTATAAATAAATAAGATGGCTGTTGTTCTCGAATGCGCTCAAAGACTTTTTTCGTAGTATCAAGACGCTTAAAAGTCAGAAACAGGATAGGAGTCTTATATGCCATTATAATTGTATTTTTTCTGCTCGGTTTATTTCTTGCTCGAATAATAAGCACTTTCTAGCCGCTAAAGACAATTATAAGACTTTTTCTGGTCCAAAATTGCAAACCAGTAAAAAGTATACAGCACTTGAACCCAAATATTACTATCAGGTTGTTCTGATCTTAGATAGCAGTGTTTTGGCTATTTTTATTAAAAAGTTTTTTACTAAATGGAACAAATAGATTACCGGATTTAAAACCGATGGATATTTTGTCAATAAGGTTGTTTTAGGCAGATACACTTTTATGAAGTCTTTTGCATAAATATCAGCGGCAAAATTCTTGGAATTGAACGCAACAGCTGGCCCAAACCAATTTTCTGGGCACAAAACAATTTTACCATCTGAATCATTTAACCAAGATCCCCACCAGCTAAAGCTGCTGTTTGAAAGAATATGATTTTGACAGTTACTCATAAGTATCAGATCATTGATGTCTGACTCATTTTCGACAAAGGTGAAGTTTGTGCCAAGAAAGTTTTTTTTGCACCAGGCTATTTCATCAGAAAACACCAGAAATAGTGTATTTTTTGGAAAATTACTGATTGCAAGAAGGTAATATTCTAAAGGTTGCATCGGGAAATAATGGCTCTGTTTAGCATAATCACCCCTTCTTACATGAATGCTACAACTTCTTCTGACTATAGTTTCATCATATTTTTTCCAGAGATATTTCTTGACCTGATCAGATGGATCAAAATAATGAAGTACTTTTGACCTAGAATTTATGAAATATTTTTCACTTTGAAAAAAGCCTCTCAAGTCCCAGTCACCTGGTAATAAGTGAATAACTTTAAAATTTGAATCTTTGACAATATACGGCATGCAGTCTGAACACCCTGAAACAGGTAATGGGTTTTTAAAGCTAGCTGAGTAGCTCCATTCAGGAAATACAAATTCACATTGGTTTTCATCTGCAATTCCAATTGTCGCTGCAATTTGAAAGAGCTGGTTCCCTAGTCTGCCAAATTCGGGTTCGCCTAATTTTGAAAAAGTAACCATTAAGCTGTAATTTGAGTTGTATTTGTCATAACAAGCAAAGCTGCTTTCCTGAATTTTGACAAATTGAATTTTAAGATAAAATAATATGCCGTGAAACTTAGCATCCCTACACCTAAAGACGAATATGCTGCGCCATACAATCCATACCTGCTTATAAAAATTATATTTAAAATTATACTTATAATTCCTAGTAATACTGAGATAACAGGTAAAATATATGTTTGCTCAAAATAGGTAATATAGTTTATTAGCAAATGGCTTGTACTTTCTATAGAAAGGGATACGAGTAAGACCGGGAGAACGTAAATGACCTTATTGTATTTGCTGTCAATAATGTGGATATGTAATGCACCTACTATAAACAGGATCATTCCGATTGAAAGAATTGTAAAAATTCCAAAGATCCTGTAAACCATTTTTTTCGTCAACTTTATATTCTTTTCTAAATCTTTCTCCCGAAGAAAAATTGGTAGCCATATGTTTTGAAGGGTATTAAAAATCATTGGAATTATGTTAGCAACTGAAAACGCCAAATAGTAAACCGACAGATCAACAAAGCCAGCTTTTCTTTGGAGAAAATACTTATCTCCAAACCCTATCACAATGCCACAAATGGCAGAAACCATTACTGGGAATCCAATTTTCGCTGATCTTAA
>JAYVRC010000437.1:0-16416 GCA_043776615.1 Sphingobacteriia bacterium | reverse complement strand
GTGCACGTATGCAAGATATTGCGAATGAAGCGGGTATCAACAAAGCATTGCTCCATTATTACTTTACTAGTAAAGATTTGCTGTTTGAACAAATCTTTATGGAATCATCCAAACACTTTATTCCTGTTATCAATGGAATATTAGAAGCCGAATTGCCTTTGTTCGAAAAAATTACAGCCATTTGTCATGAGTACATCTATATGCTTATGAAAAATCCATATATGCCTTTGTTCCTAATTAATGAAATACACAAACAGCCAGAAGAATTCTTAAAACGTATGTGGGGCAATCAAAAACCTAAATTAACAATAATCTTTAAACAGATTAATCAAGAAGTTAAAAAAGGAACCATCAAGTCAATCCATCCGGTGCAGTTATATATGAATATCATGAGCTTGTGCGTTTTTCCATTTCTTGGCAAACCTATGTTACAATTGATGACCAAGGTGAGTGATAAAGAATTTTTTATAATGATGGAAGAACGAAAAAAATTAGTGTCTCAATTTATTATTGATTCAATACGCAAATAAAAATTATGAAAAAGTTATTGTTGATACTATTGCTATTTGCTGATATTTCTTTTGCACAAACATTTTCGTTACAGCAGATGCAAGCGTTAGCAAGGCAAAATTACCCGCTTATTAAGCAAAAAGAACTCATTCAGCAAACCAAAGATCTTTCGATTGCCAATTTGCAAAAAGGGTTTCTCCCACAGATTTCTCTTAGCGGACAAGCTACTTATCAATCAGACGTTACTAGTGTAAAAATTCCTGTAACTGGTTTCTCCATTGAACCCCCTAGTAAAGATCAATATCGAGTTGTAACCGATGTGAATCAAATTTTGTACGATGGAGGGCTTATAAAACAGCAAAAAAATATCCAACAGCTGAGTGCAGGAGTTGAAGAACAAAAATTAGAAGTACAGCTCTACCAGTTGCGTGAACGAATTAATTCCCTATACTTAGGTATTGTATTTATTGATGATCAGCTACAGCAGACAGAACTGGTAAAAAAAGATATTGCTACCGGAATTAAAAAAGCTGAAGTACAAGTGCAAGGTGGAATAGCTTTTAAATCTTACCTCAACACATTAAAAGCGGAGTTGCTGAAGGCTGATCAGCGAAGAATTGAACTTAATTCTACTAAAACAGCATTGATAGAAACATTAAGTTTATTCATCGGACAATCAATTAACGAACAATTAAAGTTCGAAAGAACTGTATTGCCAACCTATATTACAGATCAAACTATTTCGAGGCCTGAATTGAGTTTATTCGATGCTCAACAAAAATTATTTAATGGTCAGTTCGGATTAATAAATGCACGAAATCAGCCTAAGTCAAACTTGTTTGTTCAAGGCGGTTATGGAAGACCAGCTTTGAATTTATTAGAAAATAAATTTGCCTTTTATTATATTACTGGCTTGCGTTTCAATTGGAACTTTGGTGGTTTATATACTGTGAAAAAAGAAAAGGAATTGATTGAAATTAACAAGAAAAGTATTGTTTTGCAACAAGAAGCATTTGTACTTAATATCAATATGCAACTCAAGCAACAACAGGGAGAAATCAATAAAATTGTTCTATTAATTCAGAAAGATAACGAAATTATTGAGTTAAGAATAAAAGTTAAAGAAGCAGCCAACGCACAATTGGAAAATGGAGTAATTACAGCTAATGATTATTTGCGTGAAATAAATGCAGAAGACCAAGCAAGGCAAACAAGAATTCTACATCAAACCCAATTGCTTCAAGCATACATTAATTATCTCACAATTCAGGGAAAATAAATCAACTATTATGCAAATGAAATTATTATTATCATTGTTAATTATTGCGGGGTTCAGCTCATGTACAAATAACAACAATCAATTTGATGCTTCGGGTACTTTCGAAGCCAGCGAAGTAATTGTGTCATCTGAGTTAAGTGGCAAAATTTTATCTTTTACTATTAATGAAGGTGAAACCATCTCGGCAAATAAAATAGTTGGTACAATTGATGCACAATTGATTGAGTTGCAAAAAGAACAAACAGAAGCCAGCATCAATGCATTGAGTGAAAAAACAGTTGATGTTAGTCCACAAGTATCACTAGTGCAGAATCAATTAGCTGTTCAGCAGTCTCAGCTAGGTAATTTACAATATGAACAGAAGCGTGTAGAAAAGCTTATCAGCCAAGATGCTGCAACAACAAAACAGTTAGATGATATTAATGCACAAATTGATATGATGAAAAAACAAATGCTTGTAACAAAGCAACAAATCAATGTGCAACTTAGCAATTTCAATACACAAAACAGAAGCATACTTAGTGAAAATAAACCGCTCAAAAAAAGAGTTGAACAGTTTAATGATCAATTGAAACGTGCAAACATCAGTAATCCCATTACTGGAACAGTATTAACTAAGTATGCTGAAGCTGGAGAAATAACTACGGCAGGCAAAGCATTGTACAAAATTGCTGATTTATCTGAGCTTAAATTAAGGGCTTATGTAACAGGTATCCAACTTCCTAACATCAAATTAGGTCAGCAAGTTAAAGTGATGATTGATGAAGGCGCAAAAAGATACAAGGAATACAATGGAATCATTACCTGGATTTCAGATAAAGCGGAATTTACACCTAAAACAATACAAACAAAAGAGGAACGAGCCAATTTAGTATATGCTATAAAAGTGAAGGTAAAGAATGATGGGTATTTAAAAATTGGTATGTATGGAGAAGTGAAACTTAAGTAAAATGGATTCAATATTGATCGAAAATATTACCAAAACCTACGGTAAGAAAAAAGAAGTTGTTGCGCTTAACGATATCTCCTTTTCTGTTCCAATAGGTGAATTGTTTGGACTAATTGGCCCAGATGGTGCTGGTAAAACTTCTTTATTCAGAATACTCACTACTTTGTTGCTTGCAGATAGTGGCAATGCAAAAGTTGACGGATTTGATGTAATTAAAAATTACAAAGAAATCAGAAAACGAGTAGGTTATATGCCAGGTCGATTTTCTTTGTACCAAGATTTATCAGTTGAAGAAAACCTCAAATTCTTTGCCACCATTTTTAATACCAGCATCGAAGAGAATTACGAGCTCATTAAAGACATTTATATACAAATTGAGGGGTTTAAAAATCGTAAAGCAGGAAAACTGAGCGGCGGAATGAAACAAAAGCTAGCACTTTGTTGCGCATTAATTCATCGTCCTTCTATTTTGTTTTTAGATGAACCTACAACAGGTGTTGATGCAGTTTCTAGAAAGGAATTCTGGGAAATGCTAAAAGGATTACGAAAGGAAGGAATTACTATTATGGTTTCAACACCATATATGGACGAAGCTGGAATATGTGATAGAGTTGCATTAATTCAAAATGGTAAGATACTATCTATAAATACACCAAATGGAATTGTAAACAGTTTTTCAAAACCATTGTTAGCAGTAAAATCAACTAAGATGTTGCATTTATTAAAACAGTTAGAGAAAGAAGATTTCGTTGATAATATTTATCCCTTTGGTGAATATCATCATGTAGTTATGAAAGACGAAAGCGGTGAGGTATTGCTAAAGCAGTTTATTGAAAATAATGTTACTGAAAAAGTAATATTAAAGAAAACGCAACCTGATATTGAAGATTGTTTCATTGAATTAATGAGGAACTAAAATGGAAATGAATAAAGTTATTACCGCAAAGAATCTCACCAAGCGATTTGGTGAATTTACTGCTGTAGATCATATTACTTTTGAAGTGAATAAAGGTGAGATATTTGGTTTTCTTGGTGCAAATGGTGCAGGTAAAACAACTGCTATGAGAATGTTGTGTGGATTATCATTACCAACTTCAGGTGAAGCAACAGTTGCTGGGTTTGACGTTTTTAAAGAAAATGAAAAAATAAAGCGCAACATTGGCTATATGAGTCAAAAATTTTCGTTGTATGAAGACTTAACAGTTAAAGAAAATATGGAATTCTATGGCGGTATTTACTATATGACCGATAAATACATAAAAGATAAAACTAGATCAATTCTTAAGCAGCTTAATTTAGAAAAAGAAGGTAATCTTCTTGTTAGATCTTTACCACTTGGGTGGAAGCAAAAATTAGCATTTGCTGTTTCAATTTTTCATGAGCCTGGTATTGTTTTTTTAGATGAACCAACTGGGGGAGTTGATCCGGTTACAAGAAGAGAATTTTGGAATATGATATATGAAGCAAGCGATAGAGGTACTACTATTTTTGTAACTACGCATTATATGGATGAAGCTGAGTATTGCAATCGTGTTAGTATTATGGTAGATGGACGAATAGATGCATTGGATACACCATCAAATTTAAAACAGATGTATAATACAACTTCTATGGATGAAGTGTTTTTACAATTGGCAAGAAAAGCAATAAGAATAGGTGATTAACAAAATACCTGCCGTATCAAAAAGAGCAAACGGGAGGTGGAAAATGAGTAAAGAAATAACCAGCAATGAAACAATTTTTTGCCTTCGTTACAAAAGAATTCTACCACATTTGGCGTGATAAACGAACAATGTTCATCTTGCTCGGAATGCCAGTTGTACAAATCGTAATTTTCGGTTTTGCGCTAACCAACGAAGTCAAAAACGCAAAGATTGCAGTTTTTGATCAGTCGAAAGATATTGCCACTTCATCACTTATCAATGAATTTAATGCTAGTCGTTATTTTGATGTGGAAGAAAATGTAGTTTCTTATAACGAAATTGAAACTGCATTTAAAAAAGGAAAAATAAAAATAGCCATTGTGATTCCTGCTAACTTCAGTGAAAATCTGCTGCATTTCAACAAGGCACAGATACAGTTAATTGCAGATGCATCTGATCCGAATACCGCTAATCAACTTACCAATTATGCAACAGCTATCATTATGGATTTCCAAAAGCGAATTGCAAATAATAGGAAACTTCCATACTCCATAAGCACAGAAATGCGAATGCTCTACAATCCACAATTAAAAGGGGCATTCAATTTTGTACCTGGTGTAATGGCCATGGTTTTATTACTTGTTTGTACAATGATGACGGCAATTACAATTGTAAAAGAAAAAGAGCTAGGTACAATGGAAATTATTCTTGTTTCTCCTATGCGTCCTCAGTTGGTTGTATTGGCAAAAGCTGTTCCTTACTTATTATTATCAACTGTTAATATTGCTTCTATATTATGCTTAAGTGTATTTGCACTTGAAGTTCCTATTAACGGCAGCTTGGTATTGCTTGTATTTGAAAGTATTTTGTTCATTCTTGTTTCATTGTCGCTTGGGTTATTAATTTCTTCAAGAGCAGAATCACAGCAAACAGCTATGTTCATTTCATTGATTGCTTTATTTCTTCCAACAATAATGCTCAGTGGTTTTATGTTTCCTGTTGAAAATATGCCTTTGCCATTGCGTATTGTTTCTAATATTGTACCAGCAAAATGGTATTACAGTATTGTGAAATCGGTGATGATTAAAGGACTAGGCATAAGTGGAATTTGGAAAGAAACACTTATTCTAAGTAGTATGTTGACCTTCTTTTTAACATTTGCTATTAAACGTTTTAAAATTAGGTTAGCATGAGAACATTAAAATTTTTATTGCGAAAGGAGTTCCGTCAAATCTTTAGAGACCCGGCTATTATTCGACTTATTCTAATTATGCCTGTTATTCAATTATTAATATTACCATGGGCTGCAGATTATGAAATCAAAGAAATAAAATTGGCAGTGGTTGATCATGATCATTCTGAATATTCTCGAAAACTTATTAATAAAATCACTTCATCGGGCTATTTTATTTTAAATAATTATTCAGTATCCTATGAATCAGCATTAGAAGATATTGAACACGATAAAGCCGATTTGGTATTGCAAATACCACTTCATTTTGAAAAAGATCTAGTTAAAGAAAACGAAGCAAAATTATTTATGGCACTCAACGCCATTAACGGAGTTAAAGCAAATTTGGGTGGCGCTTACCTACAAACAATTATCCAAGACTTTAATCGAAATGTTAGAGCAGAATGGATTCAGTTGCCTAGGTTCAGTCCCGAAGTGCAAATAGAAGTTACCTCATCCAATTGGTTTAATCCACTTTTAAACTATAAGTATTTTATGGTACCCGGTATACTTGTTATTCTATTAACTATGGTTGGCAGTAATCTAACGGCTATCAATATTGTAAAGGAAAAAGAAATTGGTACAATTGAGCAAATTAATGTTACACCAATTAAAAAAATTCATTTCATTTTGGGCAAGCTCATACCGTTTTGGTTAATAGGATTATTTGTTTTAACAATTGGCTTAACCATTGCCCGATTTGCATACAATATCATTCCTGCAGGAAGTTTTTTAACAATATATATTTTTGCTGCAATTTATTTATTAGCTGTTTTGGGATTGGGCTTACTCATTTCTACCTATTCTGTAAATCAGCAACAAGCCACTTTGCTTTCATTTTTTTTGATGATGATATTTATTTTGCTTGGTGGTTTATACACTTCTATCGACAGTATGCCCGAGTGGGCCAAGTGGATTACCCGTTTTAACCCAGTTGCTTATTTCATTGAAGTAATGCGTATGGTAGTATTAAAAGGAAGCGGCCTGTCGGATATTAAACAGCATCTATTGATTATCAGTGGTTTTGCACTTTTTTTTAATGGATGGGCTGTATTTAGTTATAGAAAACGTTCCTAATTTTTTATTGTAAACATTTTTAATTACCATTTAGCCCCAAAAATAACCGCCCATGTTAAAACATTGTACTATGTAAAACACAGTAGTTAGTTTTGTTTTGTAATAGTTTAAAGCTAGAACTAAATAAAACTACAAAAAATGAGAAATTTAACTAAAATCATGTTATTGTTAATGCTAACCACCTTGAGTATAGCAGCAATAGCTCAACAAAATTCAAGTGAATTAACTGGTAAAACCATTTCAAATCAAAATCCAGTCGAGTCAGTTTTGGTTAGTTTACTAAAAGCTAAAGACTCTTCTTTAGTAAAAACGGCCATTTCCGATAAAAATGGTACCTATTTATTTCAAAACCTCCAATCAGGCAAATACCTTTTAACTGCAAATTTAATAGGGTACAAAAAGGCATATACTGCAATAGTAGATATAAATGGGACTGAGCAAAAATCGATACCTGATTTTCAATTAGTACCTTCAAGTAAAGACCTAGGAGAGGTTTCTGTTACATCAAAAAAACCATTGATTCAACAATTTACCGATAGAATGGTAGTTAATGTTGATGCTTCACCCACCAATATTGGCGCAAACGCTTTAGAAGTACTAGAAAAATCACCAGGAGTAACGGTTGATAAGGACGGCAACATAAGTCTAAAAGGAAAAGAAGGTGTATTGATATATATGGATGGTAGACCTTCTTATTTATCTGGTCAAGATCTTTCAAATCTTCTCAAAAATATGCAAGCTAATCAGCTTGATCAAATTGAAATAATGACCAACCCACCAGCAAAATATGATGCTGCGGGTAAAGCAGGTATTATTAATATCAAAACCAAAAAAAATAAAGTCTTCGGTTTTAATGGTTCTTTAACTATAGGCTATGGACAGGGAGTTTATTCTAGAAATAACCAAAGTGTAAACTTGAATTATAGAAAAAACAAAGTAAACATATTTGGAAATATTAGTCACAATGATCGTGACGGATTTCAAAACTTATCAATCAACAGAAGCTTTATCGATAATAGTTCTAAAAAAGTAGTTTCACTTTTTGAGCAAATTACTGATATGAAAAGATCCAACAGTAGTACTAATATAAAAGTTGGGATGGATTTTTTTGCTAACAAAAAAACAACCATTGGATTTGTAGTAAGTGGATTTGTAAATCCAGAAAATCAATTAAGTGAGGGCAACATTAATATCTTTAATGAAAATCATGTATTAACTAATAATACCAAAGCAGTTTCTAAAAGTAATAATAAATGGAAAAATTTAAGTGCCAATTTTAATATCAGGCAATTATTGGATACTACTGGAACTGAAATTACTTTTGATGCTGATTATATAAAGTATAAAAGTAATAATAATCAAAACCTAAGTAATGCATATTACAACCAGGTTGGGATACCTACTGTTAAACCAGATACATTGCTTGGATATTTACCACAGCAAATCGAAATCTTTAGTGCAAAGGTTGACTTCGTGCATCCATTTAATAAAGGCGCAAAATTAGAAGCAGGACTTAAAAGTAGTTACGTATCTACTGACGCAAATGCAGTGTATGATAGTTTAATCATTGGAAAAATAGTAAATGATATTGGCAGAAGTAATCACTTTATTTATAAAGAAAATATCAATGCAGCCTATGTAAATTTTTCAAAACCGGTTAGCGAAAAATTCAGTATACAATTGGGTTTGAGGGCAGAACAAACTATTGCTAAAGGAAATCAACTAACAACTAATATTCAATTTGATCGAAATTATATTCAACTTTTTCCAACTGCATACTTTCAATACAATGCAAATAAAAATAACAGCTTTGTTCTAAATTACGGTAAGCGTATTCGCCGACCAGATTATGAAAGCTTAAATCCATTTGTAGAGTTTTTAGACAAGTATACTTTTGAACAAGGTAACCCATATTTGTTACCTGAGTTTAGTCATAATGTAGAATTAAGTCATACTTTCAAAGGCTTTTTAACTACCACCTTAAACTATACAAATACTACAGATATCATTCAAGGGGTTTTAATTCAGAATAATACCGCAAATGAAACTTACATAAAGCAAGAAAATATTGCCAATCAAAAACAATATGGTATTGCCATCAATGCTTCCAATCAATACACTAAATGGTGGAGTGGAAATATTTATGTAAATGTTTTTCACAATGAGTTTAATGGAATCATAAGTGGAGATGTTGTAAAACAAAATGCAACAAGTGCATTGGTTAACGTGAGTCAACAATTTAAATTTAATAAAGGTTGGAGTGCAGAAGTAAGCGGATTTTACAGGACTGAAAGTTTAGAAGGTTTATTTGTAATTAAGCCATTTGGTGTGATGAATATTGGAGTAGGAAAACAAATTTTAAAAAATAAAGGATCAATTCGCTTGAATGTTAGAGATGTATTTTGGTCACAACAAATTAAAGGAACTGTAAAATACGGTTCAATTGACGCCAACTTCCGTCAGTTTAATGATAACAGGATTGTAAATATCAGTTTCACTTATCGATTAAGTAAAGGAAAAACTGTTGCAAGTCAACGTAAAAGAGGTGGTGCAGAAGATGAACAAAGTAGAGTTGGAGCTGGAAAGAATTAAGTATTTTTGTAAAAAATAATTAATTATGCCATCCTTTGATATTTCTAGCGCTGTTGATTTGCAAATATTAGATAATGCTATCAATACAGTAAAAAAAGAAATTGCTACTAGGTACGATTTTAGAGATACTACAGTAAAAGTTGATCTAAATAAGAAAGATTTTGTGGTTTCATTAGAAGTTGGAAGCGATATGCAAATGAAGCAATTGATAGACGTTCTTATTAGCAGATCTATGAAACAGGGTATTGATGGAAATGCATTTGATTTTTCAAAAGATGCTTATCCTAGCGGCAAAGTAGTAAAAAAAGAAGTTGCGGTAAGAAATGGCCTGAAGCAAGAAGATGCCAAGAAAATTGTAAAAATGATTAAAGACAATGGTTTTAAGGTTCAGGCAGCTATTATGGATGATATTATTAGGGTTACAGGAAAAAAATTGGATGATTTACAGGAAGTTATTGCAAAATGCAAGTTGGGCGACTTTGGTATTCCGCTTCAATTTGTGAATATGAAAGGGTAATATTGAGCTTTTCTCTCCTTTATTTTGGTAAAAACAGCAATTTTCACTAATTTTGCAATCCAAATTAATAATCGTACGGCCAAATCCGTACCACCTAAACCAAATAATATGAAGCAAGGTATCCATCCAGAAAGTTATCGTTTTGTTGTTTTCAAAGACATGAGTAACGGTACGACTTTCTTGAGCAAATCAACAGCACAAACCAAAGAAACCATTACTTGGGAAGATGGTAAAGAATATCCAGTAATAAAACTAGAGATTTCTAATACTTCTCATCCTTTCTATACTGGTAAAAATGTATTGGTAGATACTGCTGGTAGAATCGACAAGTTCAAAAAGCGTTACGCTAAAAAAGACTAATTTAATTTTTATTAAATATGAATCCTGCTCTAACAAGCGGGATTTTTTTTGCACTTTCATTGATTATCTTTACAAACAATTTAATAACGATGCAATTAGACATTCTGGCTTTTGGTGTTCATCCTGACGACGTTGAACTTGGGTGTGCTGGCACTTTGCTTTCAGCTCATGCGGAAGGTAAAAAAACAGGAATAATAGATTTAACACAAGGCGAATTGGGAACTCGAGGAACAGCAACAACTCGTTTAACTGAAGCAACCAATGCGGCAGCTATTCTGGGTGTACATCATAGAGAAAATTTAAAAATGGCGGATGGCTTCTTTCAAAATGATGAAATCAATCAACGTAAAATTATAGAGGTTATAAGAAAATTTAGGCCCAAAATAATTTTTGCTAATGCACCTGAAGATCGTCATCCCGATCATGGTAGAAGTGCTAAATTAATTGCTGATGCGGCTTTTTTAGCAGGACTGAGAAAAGTGGAAACAGTTGATGAAGCTGGTAATTTACAAGAAGCATTCCGACCAAGTTATGTGTTTCATTATATTCAAGATCGTTTTTTAGAACCGAGTTTTGTAATCGACATATCCCAATTTATGACTTTAAAAATGGAATCGGTTTTAGCATATCAAACACAGTTTCATAACCCCAATTTAAATGAACCTCAAACTTATATTTCATCACCCCAATTTTTAGAAATTGTTAGGGGTAGAGATGCTATGTTAGGTAAAAGAATAGGTGTTGAATTTGCTGAAGGTTTTATTTCAGAAAAAACAATTGGAATTAGTAGTTTAGATGCATTTATAAAAAGAACAACCTAAATTTTATGAGTAATGTAAAAGTGGGTCTGGTGCAAATGAGTTGTACTAGCAACAAAGAAGAAAATATATCGAAAGCAATTGATGGTATAAAAAACGCTGCTTCAAAAGGAGCACAAATAATTTGCTTACAAGAATTATTTACTTCATTGTATTTCTGTGATGTTGAAGATTACGGTAATTTTAAATTAGCTGAATCAATTCCAGGTGAGTCTACTGATACATTAAGTAAAGTAGCTGCTGAATTAAATATTGTTATAATCGCATCTCTTTTCGAGAAACGAGCTCAAGGTTTATACCATAATACAACAGCTGTTATTGATGCAGACGGAACCTATTTAGGCAAGTATAGAAAAATGCATATCCCTGATGATCCTGCTTATTATGAGAAGTTTTATTTTACTCCTGGTGACCTGGGATATAAAATATTCAAAACAAAATTTGCTATTATAGGAGTATTAATTTGTTGGGATCAATGGTATCCTGAAGCAGCTAGAATAACTTCTTTAATGGGTGCAGAAATATTATTTTATCCAACCGCAATTGGTTGGTCTACTTCGCAAGATGAAGCTACTAATACTGAGCAATACAATGCATGGCAAACAATTCAAAGAAGCCATTCAGTTGCAAACGGCATTCATGTTGTTAGTGTTAATAGGGTTGGATTAGAACAAAATGGCTTAATGAAATTTTGGGGTGGTTCTTTTGTTTCGAACCCATTTGGAACCCTTTTATACAAAGCATCACATGATAATGAAGAAGTGGCAGTTGTTGATGTAGACCTATCTAAAACTGATCAGTACAGAACTCATTGGCCATTTATGCGTGATAGAAGAATTGATTCTTATCAACCAATTACCAAAAGATTTATTGATGAGGATTAGACTAGAAGTCGGGAAGACCGAAAGTCCGTTAGAAAGTGTTTTTTTAATTGTGTCAAGAATTATTAGTCATGATTAATGCACTAAGAAAAACTTTAAAGTAAATGAATTACAATTTTTCAGACTCCCCGTCTTCCGGGCTTTCCAACTTATTAACTCCTGCCTCATTAGGCTATCGCTTTCCAGCAGAATTTGCAAAACATGAAGCTACTTGGTTGAGTTGGCCTCATAAAGCAGCAAGTTGGCCAGGTAAAATAGAAAGTATTTATCCAAGTTATTCTTTATTTGTAAAATACCTTGCTCAAAGTGAAAAAGTTCGTATTAATGTTGCTAATTCAGCAATGGAAGTTTTTGCTAAAATACATTTAGAAAAGGCTGACGTAAATATGAATATGGTCGAATTTTTTATGCATCCTACAAATGATGCTTGGTGTAGGGATCATGGACCTGCATTTTTGATTAACCCTGCAGCTGAACAAAAAAAAATAATCATAGATTGGAACTATAATGCTTGGGGAAACAAATATCCTCCATTTGATTTAGATGATGTAATTCCAACTTTAATTGGTAAACATTTTAATATCCCCGTTTATAATCCTGGTATAATAATGGAGGGTGGATCAGTTGATTTTAATGGAGCTGGTAGCTTGATTACTTCAACTTGTTGCTTATTAAATGAAAATAGAAACCAACATTTAAATCAAACTCAAATTGAGCAATATTTGTTTGATTATTATGGTGTGAAACAAGTTTTATGGATTAATGATGGTATTATTGGTGATGATACAGACGGGCATATAGACGACACAGTGAGGTTTGTAAATGAAGACACCGTAATTACAGTAATTGAAGAAAATAAACAAGATCAAAATTATCAGTTATTGCAAGACAATCTTCAACAATTAAAACAAATGCGTTTGTTGAATGGCAAACAATTGAATATTATAGAATTGCCAATGCCAGAAGCGATTATTTTTGAAGATCAAAGATTGCCTGCATCATATGCCAATTTTTATATTAGCAACGCACATGTTATTGTTCCAACTTTTAGATCTCCTAAAGATGATGCTGCACTGCAAATTATTGCTGAAGTTTTTAAAGATAGGGAAGTAGTAGGGATCGATTCAACAGATATCATTTGGGGATTAGGAAGTTTTCATTGTTTAAGTCAACAAGAGCCCGTCGTTTAAAATATCCAATCATTTATCCGAGATGTCGCTTAATTTCTTTTGCAACATCCCTGTTTTTTATGGTATCTCGTTTGTCGTAAAGCTTTTTTCCTCGGGCTAATCCTATTTCTACTTTTACCATTCGCTTTTCATTAAAAAAAACTTTCAATGGAATGATTGTAATTCCTTTATCCTTTAGTTTTAAAGCAATTTTATTGATTTCTCTTTTATGTAATAAGAGTTTTCTATCATGTACAGCAATATGATTATTAACTGTACCGTGTGAGTATTCCGCAATGTATAATCCGCGTACCCAAATTTCACCATCATCAATTAAACAGAATGCATCATTAAAACTGAGCTTCCCTTCACGTATAGATTTTACTTCAGTTCCGAGCAAAGCGATCCCTGCTTCATATTTATCGTCTATGAAATAATTAAAATAAGCTTGTCTATTGTGCATGCTCAATTTCCAAACAATTGAACTACTTGAGAGAGCTTGTTTTTTAGATTTTTTCTATCAACAATAAAATCTAAAAATCCGTGATCCAATAAAAATTCACTACGTTGAAACCCTTCTGGCAAATCTTTTTTGATGGTTTCTTTAATAACACGTGGACCAGCAAACCCAATAAGAGCGCCAGGTTCGGCAATATTTAAATCGCCTAACATGCCGAAACTTGCAGATATTCCCCCAAAAGTAGGATCGGTAAGTAATGAGATATAAGGTAGTTGAGCATCACTAAGTTGTGATAGCTTTCCACTAGTTTTAGCCAATTGCATTAAACTAAATGCACTTTCCATCATTCTAGCTCCACCGCTTTTGCTAATAACTAAAAAAGGGAGTTTATGGCTAATGCAATAGTCAACTGCTCTACTAAATTTTTCTCCCATTACACTTCCTAACGATCCTCCAATGAATTCGAAATCCATACATGCTATAACAATCTCTTCTCCATTTATTTTTCCAACTGCCACCCTCATCGAATCTTTCAAATCTGTTTTTGCATGAATTTCATCTAGTCTTTTCTGATAATTTTTTAAGTCGGTAAATCCTAATGCATCCTTACTTTTTATATTGTCGAAAAGTTCAGTGTATGCTTGATTATCAAAAAGAATATCATAATATTCTTCGCTTCCAATACGATGATGGTGATTGCATTTTGGACAAACGAATAAATTTTCTTTGAGTTCAGTAGTTGTACAAATCAAATTACATTCTGGGCATTTATTCCATAAACCCTCAGGTGTTTCTTTTTTATCGGCAGTTGAAGTTAAAATCCCTTTTCGTTTACGAGTAAACCAGCGAGATTTACTTACTTCAGATTGTTGTGTTTCTTCGCTACCTGCTAAATTTGATTCTATATCTTCTTCTATTTCTTTTTTCATTTTGGCAATACTATTGGGAGCTGAAAGATAATTAATGTGTTACAACAGCAAATTTAATGCACAAGTTCATAAAACAATCATTCTTAATCCTAAGCAGCAGCACTTCTAGGCATTTCTGTTTATACAGTTTAGATCATCAAAAGCTACTTCTAAACGCTTTGAAAACGATTCTTCTCCTTTACGCAACCAAACACGTGGATCATAGTATTTTTTGTTTGGCTTATCTGCACCTTCAGGATTGCCCAATTGACCTTGTAAGTAGGCTTCATTTTTAACATAATATTGCTGAATACCTTCCCAAAAAGCCCATTGAAGATCGGTATCAATATTCATTTTAATTGCTCCATAACTGATCGCTTCTCTAATTTGGTGTTGAGGAGAACCACTTCCACCATGGAAAACAAAATAAACAGGTTTCTTTCCAGTTTTTAATTCTCTTTCAATATAATCCTGACTGTTTTTTAATATTTCAGGACGCAATTCTACATTTCCTGGTTTATATACTCCATGCACGTTACCAAATGCTGCAGCAACTGTAAACATATTGCTTACTTTGCCTAACTCAGTATATGAATAGGCTACATGTTGTGGTTGTGTGTATAATTTATCATTTTCTACATCACTGTTATCAACTCCATCTTCCTCGCCACCCGTAACACCTAATTCAATTTCGATGCTCATACCCAATGGAGCCATACGTTTAAAGAATTCAACCGAAGTATGAATGTTTTCTTCTAGTGGTTCTTCAGAAAGATCTAACATATGTGAACTAAATAACGGATGTCCTTTTTCTTTATAAAATTGTTCTCCTGCATCAATTAAACCACTTATCCATGGCAACCATTTTTTTGCAGCATGGTCGGTATGTAGTACTACAGGTACACCATAATATTTTGCAACGTTATGAATATGCAATGCTCCAGAAACTCCACCAGAAATATTTGCTTGAAGCGCATCGTTTGGCATTCCTTTTCCAGCAATAAATTGAGCACCCCCGTTCGAAAATTGAATAATTACTGGCGAGTTTACTTTTGCAGCAGTTTCTAATGTTGCGTTTATATTATTTGTTCCGATTGTATTAACTGCAGGTAATGCAAATTGATTGTCTTTAGCATCATTGTACAATGCCTCTAATTCTTTTCCAAATAAAACTCCAGAACTGTACTTTTTCATGCTTATTATTTTAATTTTTAAGGTTATTAGTGATAGTTATCGTCAATTTATAGGCGCCTAAGATAAGAAAGATATAACTAAAATGCAAAGCCGAAGGTTTTTGCGAATTTGAGGCCTATATTTAACTTAAGTTCAGTAAAATTAATTATTCGCTCAATTGAAAGGCTTATGCCTATTTAAAGAAGTATATAAAATTAGTATTATCTGCACTTTTATGCTTATTTGCGGCTATTTCTAAAAGCTACAAAACAAAATGAAAGATTGGAAGACACCAGTTTTTTTACCTATTCCTTATTATAATAAAAAAATAGACTATGAAATATTATTACATCATCCCATTGGTTTTATTTTTTTTGCAAATATCATTTAGAATATCTGCTCAAACAGGTAGTCCAGAAAAAACTGTAGATAAAAATTTGAAGGCTTATAACAATCGAGACATCGAAGGATTTATGTCATCTTTTACTCCAAATATTGCATTATATAATTTGGGAGATAGTAAACCTTCTATAAGTGGCTTTGATGCTATTAAATCATTTTATAAAAAAGTATTTGATGCATCACCAAAGTTGCGTTCAACAATTTTAAAAAGGATTGTGTATGATAATAAAGTAATAGACCACGAGAAAATTATTGGAAGAGTTGGGTCAGATAAGCCAATTGAAATTGTACTTATTTATGAAATTAAAGGTGATAAAATAGCTAAACTAACTGCAATTAGAAAATAAAAATTGCAATTAACTTAGCAACCCCTTTTTATCTATATTTATACCATGAACCTGTATTAAATAAAAGTACAGTTTCATCTTCTTTAATGTAATCTTTCTC
>JAYVRC010000436.1:0-4184 GCA_043776615.1 Sphingobacteriia bacterium | reverse complement strand
ATGCTATCATTTATTCGAATAAAGATAGCTTATTAAAGATTGAATCACCGGCTTTGTCATTATCTACCTATGAAGATTATTTTTTACTTTATATTGATAACGAATTAAGTAAAAAAGAAAAACAAGAAGTTGAGCTTTTTGTTTTACAACATCCAGCATTGCAAGCCGAGTTCTTATTGTTACAACAAACTATCTTAACCAAAGAAACGGTTGTTTTTACCAATAAAGAGTTGCTTTATCAAAAGGTAAAAAATGGAAAACCAGTTGTATTTTTTAATTGGAGAAGAATAGCTATTGCAGCTGCACTTATTGGCTTTGCTTTTTCACTATGGATGATTGTACCAAATAATTCATTGAAGCAATCTAATAACCCAATAGCAAAAGTTGAGAATACCATCATTCCTTCTATCACTCAAACAGCGCCTTTAATTTCTAAAGATTTATTAGCAGTTAAGCCAATTAATTCAAAAACCAACTTAAATAGTTTTAATAAAAAGGCAAGTATAAGTAGTATACAAAAAGAAATTGTAAATATTTCAAATGAAATACTTGCATCTACTAAAAAAGCAACAATCTCCGATAAAACTCAACTTGAAACTTCAAATACAAATTTAATAACTGAAGTAGTTAATAATACTGCACCTATCATTGCTGCAACTGAAAAAAGTAAAGCCATTACAGCATCATTAATTGATGTGCCAGATCAGCCAAGTATCGTTAAACAAACTGTATACAGAGAATTAGATACAGATGAATCTAGTAGTAGTTTATTTGTTGGCTCATTAGAAATTAATAAAGATAAACTTAGAGGATTTTTTCGAAAAGCCGGGACAATTTTCCGTTCCAAATCCCGACAAATAGAGGATAAAACAGACACAAATAAATAAAGCCATGAAAAAAATGTTAAGTATTGCAGTAGTGTTACTTACTGCCGGAACAAGTTTTGCTCAAACCGATAGCACTCAAAAAGTAACTGATACAGTTAAAGTTGGTAATTTTATTATCATCAAAAAAAATAAAACTGGTGAAACTATTAACCGTGAAAATACCAACGATGTAAATATTGATATTAAGGTAGAGCGACGACCAGCGAAAAGACAAAATATTAGCACCAATTGGTGGATATTTGATTTAGGATTTGCCAATCTTCGCGATAATACCGATTATTCTTCTGCACAGGCAGGAAGTTATTTTAAAACCTTTAGACCAACAGATGGTCCAGTTAATCAAAACAGTTATCGATTAAATACAGGCAAAACAACCAACGTCAATATTTGGATTTTTATGCAAAAATTAAATATTAGTAAACATGTATTGAACTTGAAATATGGACTTGGTTATGAAATGTATAATATAAGGTATGATACTAGATTAAGCTATAGAAAAGAACCACAGCCCTTTGTTTACAACGACTCTATAACTTTTAGTAAGGATAAATTATTTGTTGGATATTTAACTATTCCAATGATGATCAATGTAAATGTAACGCCTGACAGAAAAAATGGATTTAGTTTTAGTGCGGGAATGAGTGTGGGATATTTAATTGATGCAAGAAATAAACAAATTAGTGCAGAACGTGGTAAACAAAAAGTATATGGCAATTTTGAATTAGAACAGTGGCGTATAGCAGCTATTACAGAATTTGGCTTAGGCCCGGTTAGAATATATGGCTCATATAGTTTAAACAGATTGCAAAAAGATGTGACCCGTATAGAACAATATCCATACGCTGTTGGAATCAGATTTAGCAATTGGTAATAGAATTATTTTTTTCTTATGTTAAAAACGCTCCTTATATAGGGAGTGTTTTTATTTAACAGAGCTTCAACAATGATTTATTGTAATTTTCGTTTACAATTTAAAATCAGTTCATGAGGCCTGTTGGTTTTTGGATATTATTTTTGGGAACGGTAATAATTACTACTTCCTTCCGAAAGCCTTTTCGCATTAACTTAATCAATGCCGATAAGAACAGTTTTTCAGTTTACATTATCAAAAGCGAATATGAGTTAAAAGTGTACGACGCTGCAGGAGAATGGATTGCTTCTTACCCTGTAGTTTTTGGAAGCAAAGATTTAGGTGATAAAATGATGCAAGGCGATAGAAAAACACCAGAAGGCGTATTTCATATTATAGGTAAAAGAAAGCATGAGAAGTGGAATCGTTTTTTAAGTATCGATTACCCCAATCAAGCAAGCTTCGAAAAATTTAGGCAACGCAAAGCAGAAGGAATTGTTCCTCCTAATGCTCAAATAGGTGGAGAAATTGGTATTCATGGTACTTGGCCACACGAGGATTATGCCATTGATCAATATCGAAATTGGACTGAAGGTTGCATCAGTACAAAAAATCAATATATCCAAGAGTTATTTAGCCTTTTGCCGGTAGGAACCCGAGTAGAAATAAGGCCTTAATATAATTCTATAATTATTTTGCTTAATTTGCACTCAATGAAAATAGTTGCCATAAAAGCATTTAGCTTGTTATGTACTTTAAACATTTTTGCTGCTATTAATGCACAATCAATCTCAACATTTTCTCCAAATAAAGGGACTGTTGGTACACTGATAAAAATTTCAGGTACCAATTTGATCAATCCTTCTTCAGTTTCTATTGGTGGAGTTTCAGCGATAGTAATTAGCAATAATGGAATTAGCATGGTAGCTATGGTAATGCCAGGTACAATATCAGGAAAAATTACAATCACTACTGTAGATGGTACAGCTATAACTACTAGTAATTTTACAATTACGCCTCCTGCTATACCAACTGTTCAACAAGGAGATAAATTGGTAGGAAATGAAGTTCTTGGAATTTCTAGTCAAGGAAATGCAGTAGCAGTAAGTGCCGATGGAAATACAGCAATTGTTGGAGGATATACCGATAATTCATATCAGGGCGCCGTTTAGATATTTTTGAGAACAAATGAAAGATGGGTACAACAAGGAATTAAATTAACGGCTAACGACTCAATATTTAGGGCTCAGCAAGGTTATTCTGTTGCGTTAAGTGCTGATGGAAACACTGCCATTGTAGGTGGCATATCAGACAATACATTTAAAGGTGCTGCTTGGATATTTGTCAGAAGCAATGGAGTTTGGCAGCAGCAAGGAAAAAAATTAGTAGGTACTGGAGCAATTGGTAATGCTAAGCAAGGCTATTCAGTTGCAATAAGCGCAGATGGCAATACTGCTGTTGTTGGTGGAATTGCAGATCGAAAAGATACTACAGAACAAGGTGCAGTTTGGGTCTATACTCGAACAGATAGTGTATGGACACAACAAGGCACTAAACTATCTGGAACAGGTAGTATTGGTGCAGCTCAACAAGGCTCTTCTGTGAGTTTAAATGCAAATGGAAATACTTTAATTGTTGCAGGAGGTAATGACAATAAAGGCAAAGGCGCAGCATGGGTCTTTACAAGAATTGCAAATAAATGGAATCAACAAGGAAGTAAATTAGTGAGCAATGATGCTAATAGAGATACTGCAAAACTAAAATTTTCCGTTGCATTAAATGCAGATGGTAATATTGCACTGATTGGTGGTACAAATAATGATGAATCTAAAGGCGCCGCTTTAATTTTTACAAGAGAGGGAGAAATATGGTCTCAAAAAAATAATCAACTTGAAGGAGTTAATAAAATCATTACTACAAATAATGGACTAACTGTAGCAATGAGTGCAGATGGTAGTACCGTAATTTTAGGTGCTCCTTCAGATAATTTTGGGGTAGGATCGGCAAATGTTTTTGTAAAACTTCCTGTACCAATTATTTCTAATTTTACTCCAACTACTGGTCCAATTGGTACTTTAGTTACTATAACTGGAACTAATTTTGGAAACTTAAAAACTATTGAAGCAGGTGGAGTTGCAGCAGTAGTAATTAGTAATTCGGACACTAATTTAGTAACCATGGTAATGCCTGGAACTATTACAGCGGAATTAAAAGTTACAACCACAATTGGTACTGGTAGTTCTGGTAATTTTTCGGTGATACCAAGCTCAGTCCCTTCAATTCAGCAAGGAGAAAAATTAATTGGTTTTACTGGAAATGCACAACATGGTTATTCTGTTACAATAAGTGCAGATGGGAATACTGCGGTTGTAGGTGGTAAAGCAAATGTTTTCATCTATAAAAGAACAGATGGAGTTTGGAGGCAAGAAGGAAACCAACTCTTTAGT
>JAYVRC010000435.1:0-4187 GCA_043776615.1 Sphingobacteriia bacterium | reverse complement strand
CAAACGCCACAATTTCAATTACTTAATTTCGAATTTACCTTAAAGGATTTTAAGTTTATATTTTTTTGGGAATGGTTTCATCGGGTATGGGCTAGATCTATTGGAATTGTTTTTGCTGTAGGTTTTATTTGGTTTTTGTGGAAGAAAGCCTTTAAAAAAACAATGATTAAACCTTTGGTAGTATTGTTTATTTTAGGTGCCTTACAAGGAGCGGTTGGTTGGATAATGGTAGCTAGTGGCTTAACTGGAGATGCTGTTTATGTAAAACCAACAAGACTAGCGCTTCATTTTATTCTTGCATTGGGTTTGCTCAGTTATACATTTTGGGTTGCACTTAATTTTTTAATCAATAAATCACAATTGGTTCAAAACAATAAAGCCAGAAAATATACTTTTTTTATTTTGGTGATTTTGCTGTTTCAATTAATGTATGGTGCTTTAATGGCTGGACATAAAGCGGCTAATATTGCCGCTACTTGGCCTACTATTAATGGCGAATGGATTCCTGATAAACTATTTAAAGATCAACCTCTTGTTCTGAATTTTATAGATAATACCATTTTAATTCATTTTATACACAGGGGCTTGGCATATGTAATGACCATTATTATCATTATTTGGACAAAGCAACTGAGAAAAATAAGTGGGTTAAGTGTTTTTAATGTTGCTAGAAATATTCCAATGATATTGGTATTGTTACAAGTTATTTTAGGTATTACTAGTGTGTTATTAAGCACTTCTATCATACCAGGAAGCTGGGGTATTTTTGAGTGGATGGCTCAATTACATCAACTTACAGGAATGTTATTATTACTTTCAATAATGATGTTGCTTTTTATAGTTCGTAGCGAAAAAGCATAATTATTTTATGCAGCATAAATGCTAGTAAATTAGTCATCAAAATATGAAAAAATACCTGATTGGAATTTGGTTTTCAATGCCAATACAACTCTTTCTAATACATTTTAGAAGATACCAGGTGTTATTGTTTTTTTGGTATTTGCTTTTTGCTACTGTTGCTGGCGATTTTATGAAAACTTTCGGAGCAAATTCGTTGTTTTTAGCACCAGAATATTTTGGAGATGTTTCTGCTTTAAGTACGGCTATTGTTGGATTTGCAACTGGTGTATTTATTATGAGCTGGAATATTACCACTTTTATACTACATAATAAGAGCATTCGATTTTTAGCAACCAACTCACAACCATTTTTAAAGTATTGTATTAACAATGCAATTATTCCTATTGCTTTTTTAATTTACTATTTAGTTTTTGCAATAAAATATGCAAGTTCTCAAGAATTGTTTAGAACAGAAGAAATCATTATGCTAGCTGTAGGATATACAGGAGGACTTGCATTGTCATTAGCAATAGCTTTTGTCTATTTCTTTAGTGCCGACAAAACAATTTATTATACTTTAGAGAAAACCATTAAATATGCACATCAGGAATATTCAAAAATTGCTACAATAAATGTTCTACCTAAAGAAAAACTGGAGATGAGGATAGATTGGTTTTTCAGCGCAGGTTTGAGAATAAGAAAGCCAAGAGATGTTAGACATTATAGCGATGAGTTTCTAGATGCTATATTTAATAGGCATCACGTATCTGCTGTACTTGCCATTATGCTTGCATTTGTTTTTTTAATATTAACAGGATATAGCTCAGATACAAGATTGTTTCAGTTGCCAGCTGCAGCAAGTATAACCATGTTCTTTTCGATATTAATTGCTGTTGCAAGTGCTTTGTCATTATTTCTAAAATCTTGGAGTATTCCATTACTCGTTGTGGTTTATATATTTGCCAATATTCTATATCAAAAAGAAATAATCGATCCTCGAAATAAAGCCTATGGTTTAGACTATATCAATAAAGCAGATCGACCTATTTATAGTAAAGAAACAATTAGTTCATTGGCCAATGATGCTGATATTGCAAGCGATAAAAAACAATATATAGCTATTTTAGACAAATGGAAATCAAGACAATCTTCTGATAAGCCAATTCTTTACATAATTAATACTAGTGGTGGTGGAACTAGAAGCGCAGCATTTACAATGAATACGCTCCAACGACTAGATGAACAAATGAATGGGAACTTAATGCAACAAACAATTTTGATTAATGGAGCATCTGGTGGAATGCTTGGGGCAGCCTACTTTAGAGAATTGTATTTACAAAAAATTAATGGCGCAAAAATTCAGTTGAATGATAAAAAATATATCGATAATATTTCTAAAGATTTATTGAGCCCCATTTTTTCCTCTTTTCTTACAAGAGATTTGTTGAGTCCAGCCCAGAAATTTTCTTATAATGGGTTTGAGTACATTAAAGATAGAGCCTATGCTTTTGAACAAAAATTAAATGAAAACACAGAGGGTTTTTTAGATAAGCCCATAAAAGCATACGAACTTCCAGAATCTACAGCACAAATTCCTTCTATGTTTTTTAATTCTGTTATAACAAGAGATGGAAGAAAAATGATCATTGCAACAAGACCTGTACGATTCTTAATGAAACCAGCAAAAGATTCCAATAATGTTGCTGATTTTGATCCTGATGCAATTGATTTTAATTCATTTTTTAAGAATAAAAACAGCAATAATATACGCATGCTCACAGCCTTAAGAATGAATGCTACTTTTCCTTATGTATTACCAAATGTATGGCTACCTACATCTCCAATTATTGATGTAATGGATGCTGGACTGAGGGATAATTATGGGCAAGAAACTGCATTGCGATTTATTGAAGTATTTAAAGAGTGGCTACAAACAAATACTAGTAAAGTTATTTTATTACAAATAAGAGATAGAGGCATGAGCGACTGGGATAAACCCCTAGAGAGCAACTCGCTAATTGGGTTTTTATCAAAACCGTTTCTGATTTTACAAAACAATTGGTTTAAAATGCAAGATTATTATCAGCATGATCAATTAGATTATCTTTATAAGAGTTATGGACCTAATTTTTATCGAGTTGCATTTCAATATATTCCTTCAAAGAAAGAAGCTCCTGCAAGTTTAAGTTTTCACTTAACTGCAGCAGAAAAAAGGGATATCACCAACGCTTTAGATAATCCTTTAAATCAGCAATCCTTTTTAAGGTTAAAAAAAATAATCAATAATTAGTTAAACTAGGGCTGCAATAATTGGAATGCATTTCGAATAATTTCAATATTCAGTTCTGCGGCTGTTTCTCTTGGCTCACCATCAATATGCAGAGGGGCTAGTTTTATATTTTTAATCATTAAAGATGGTGTTTGAAAATAGAGTACACTTTTTGAACTCATATCATCAACTAATTTTTGTAGTTTGTTGTTACCCCTCATTTGTCTTAACACTGCAAATGGTAGTTTTGCCTTATTCATTTTTTGTACTATTACTACATCTAGCAATCCATCAGATAAACTAGCTTGGGGTGCAATGGTAGCGTTATTTCCAAACTGATTACTATTGGCAATACTTATAAAAAACGCATCTGTAAAAAAGGAAAAGTCATCTATTATAACTTCAAATTGATAAGGAGTTGCCTTAAAAAAATTAATGATACTTTGTTGGGTATAAGTAAATAGTCCGCGTGTTGTTTTCTGTGCAAAGTCATGTGCAACTTGTGCATCAAAGCCGATTCCGCTTAGCATACATGAGTATGTTCCGTTTACTGAGAATGCATCAACAGATGCTGCATTTCCTCCAAAAATAATAGCTAAAGCAGATTTAATTTTGCTGGGTATATTAGCTGCCCTAGCTAATCCATTGCCAGAACCTGATGGAATTATTCCAAAACGAACTCCTGTATCTCTTAGTGCTTGCGTAACCTGATTAACAGTACCGTCACCTCCAATCATCACAACATCTGTATAATGTTCGTTAATGATTGCATCTCTAATTATTTCATAATCACCGGATGAGTTTGTAAAAAAAACCTTGTAGGGAATTTCTTGAAAAGTTGTTTCTCTTTCAATGAGTAAACGAGTCTTCTCTTTTTTTGAAGTTCCTGCAATCGGATTAATTAGATAAATTATTTTTCTTTCCATAAGTCAATACGCTAATTAAATTAAAATTACCATTTCATTAAAGCGCTTGCCCATGTAAAGCCACTTCCAAAAGCAGCAAGACAAACTAAGTCTCCATCTTTTATCTTTCCATTCTCCCATGCTTCGCAAAGTGCAATTGGTACAGAAGCGGC
>JAYVRC010000434.1:0-4203 GCA_043776615.1 Sphingobacteriia bacterium | reverse complement strand
CTATTACTGTTAATCGTGCTTTACCATCTCTTTCAAGTATTCCCATTACTGCTGTCTTGTTGTCTTTACCAGTTTCCCTATGGTGTTTTAATCGTTTTCGGTTCATGTTCTCAAACTTTCCACCAACATAGGTTTCGTCTATTTCTACAATGTTATCTAAGGGAACATCTGGTTCAGGATCATTCATTAGTAGTCTAACCCTATGAAGGATAAACCATGCAGTTTTTTGAGTAATGCCTAAATCTCTACTAAGTTGTAAGCTGCTAACTCCTTTTTTATGACCAGTAATAAGAAACATAGCAGCCATCCAAATAGATAGTTTAACCTTGCTATTTTCAAATATTGTTCCTACAGTAACGGTAAAATCCTTTTTACAGTCCTTATCCTTACATCGGTATGTTTTACCGTTCTTTAACTTATACGGGTTATTCATGCCACAGAACGGACAAGTCGGGTTGCCACCCCAACGCATCTGCTCCATATACTCCCGACAAATATTTTCATCGGAGTAAGCAGCCATCATTTCCCGTAAATTGTTAAATTGTTGCATTGTTATTTATATCTTTCTATTCTAAAAAAACTAGCTATGTTGACAGTACATTTTGTTGGTAAGGATGTCCCCTCAATTAAAGAACAAGAAGAAAAAATCAAAGGTCTATACGAGTGGCTTGGTGTATTTAAAGATGAAGCAGAATCAACTGGTATGACATTTGTCTTTAATTGCCCTCCTTTAAATGATCAAAAAGAAATAACTTTTTCCTTAAATAATGGAGAACCAACTTTAGATTTTGTAAATAGACTTAAACATTACAAGGAAACGGGGGAATATATTCTGCCGAAATAGTACCGTCTTTTTGTTTGACAAATACGCCATAGCCATTTTTTAAGTAGCTTTCTTTTATATCTATTGGTAAGTTATCCATCCAATCAGTAGTCTTATTGCTTGGTATAGCCTTTAACTTATTATCCTTAATTCTTCTACTTTTCTTTTCGTTTTTCATTTTACAATTTTTTAAAATAGGGAAGGATTTATACCCAAATAGCATTTTGGTAACCTTCAATCCTTTACTAAATCTTTTAGAAATTATTCACATTTAAAGCATTTCAAACTGGTAGGGGTGGGAAACAAACCCTTGAACTTTCAGCCATCATCCACTAAACAACTTAGTTTTGATCGGTGGGAACTCGTATATAGTAGCCGAAAATTTTGTACATTGTATTGCTAATAAAATTAGTTATATTTTGTAAATTAGTGTTCAAAATTGAATCTAAAATATTTAGTTATTAATTTATCACTTAAATAATTGATATTTAATTATTTATAATTTTTATTTGTTATTTATTAAAATAATAAAAAGGCTTTTAAATCAACTTAATCAAACTAATACAATAATGTATTAATAAAATTTAAAATGAAGTCATTATTAATTGAAAATCAATACTTAGGAACTATTAACTACTATAAAATGTTATTTAAATTTTCATATATTGAAATTGAACAATATGAATACTTTCAAAAAATGAGTTTTCGGAATAGGTGCATCATTCCAGGGTCAAATGGATTACTTCAATTGTCGGTTCCCTTAGAAAATGGAAGAAACCAAACCACCCTTTTTAAAGAAGTTAAAATTGCTTATCGTGAAAATTGGGTAGCTCATCATAGCCGATCTTTTGAGGCTTGCTTCAATCGCGCTCCATTTTTTGAATTCTATAAAGAATCGCTTTTTGCAATCCTAGAAAAGAAGCCGGTTTATTTATTCGATTTAAATTGGCAGCTATTGCAATGGGTTCTAAGTAAATTGAAATCTTCCCCCAAAATCCATCTAACTAACCAATTTAAAATTACTCCCACTGACGATACTTTTGATGCTAGAAATACCATCCTACCTAAAAATTATCAATTAATGACTGAACAAGTACGGTATATTCAAGTTTTTGAAGATAGAATTGGGTTTATGCACAATATGAGTATTTTGGATCTTTTATTTTGTGTTGGACCCTCAGCTTTAACATATTTGAAAAGCAACACTTAATTCAATTAAGGCGTCTTTAAACTTAGTAGTATTATTGGTGTTAATTTGCAATTGCAATGATGAAAAGTAGACTGATTCTGTGTTTTTGGATGATTTTGTCCACCTTTTATACTAATGGGCAAGACTTTTCTAACAAAGGGAAGGATTTTTGGCTAGGGTATGGATATCATGTTAGAATGATAAGTCAAATTCCTTCTCAAGCAAATGCTCAGGATTTAGTGCTCTATCTTACTTCCGACCAAGATGCCAATGTTTTGGTAGAAGCAAGTGGTGTTGGGTACGCTCAAACTTATAAAGTAACTGCTAATCAAGTAACCATTACCGCCCCTTTACCAAAGTTTGGATCACAAGATATTCGACTCTTGAAAACTGGACTTTCCGACTTTGGAATTCATGTTACTAGTGATAGACCAATTGTTGCTTATGCACATATCTATAATATGAGTGTATCGGGTGCATCGGTACTTTTTCCTACCAATACATTGGGAAAAGATTATTATTCTATCGGATATACTCAGAGTTCTAATGAACCTCAATCCAATGCATTTTTCTTTGTAATAGCAACCCAAGACAGTACAACTGTTGAAATTACAGCCAGCGCTCCCAACTTAAATGGATTATCAGTTGGTGTGCCAACTATTCTTCCATTTAAATTAAATAAAGGGCAAGTTTACAATGTAATGGGAAATACAAATGGAAATTTTGGCGAAGATCTTACTGGGTCTCGTATTCGCTCCATCAGTTCAACCGGACCAAATGGAGGTTGTAAACCAATTGCAGTTTTTTCAGGGTCAGGAAAAATAAATTTGGCACCCACCAATAATTTAGCCACTGCCGATAATATAATTGCACAGGCGTTCCCGTCAAATGCTTGGGGTACAAAATACCTAACTTCACCAACTGGTTCTCAACCAAATAATTTTTTTAGAGTTTGTGTAAAAGACCCCAATACGGTAGTTCGTTTAAATGGGGTGATTTTAGATCCCTCAACTTTAATCAACAAATTTTATTATCAATTTAAAAATGGCAATCAATTTGGGCTTAGTAGCCAAATTCCGAATTTAATTGAAGCCGATAAGCCAATATTGGTTTCACAATATTGTACTACCCAAGATGTAGAAGGTAATACTGGTAATGGTGATCCTGAAATGATTTATTTAAGTCCTGTTGAACAAACCATCAATAAGATCACTGTTTATTCTACCAATTTATTTAAGATTATTCAGAGTTACATCAATGTAATTATTAAAAATACTGGGGTTAGTAGTTTTACATTAGATAAAGTAGGTGGAGTTAGCTTTCTTCCGCATCCTAATGAGCCCAATTACTCCTATGCAATTATTCCAGTAACTTCTGGTAAATCTCATGCATTGTATTCTGATAGTGGTTTCAATGCAATAGCATATGGTTTTGGTGATCACGAAAGCTATGGATATAATGCCGGAACTAATATTGTAGATTTAAATCCTCCTATAAGTATTAAAAATGAATTTGCTAGTAGCGGTATTAATTATTCAGCTACTTGTACCAATGCGCCTTTTAAAGTTGTTGTATCAATTCCGTATTTGGCAACTAAATTAAAAATTGATTTTGGCACAAATGCTGATCTTACTGGAAATAATCCATTCACTTATTCTCCTGTTGTTCCAGATTCTTCTTATATCTCTAATGGAAAAACTTTTTATGTATATTATGTACCCAATACATATAAGTTTAAAAAAACAGGTAGTTTCCCTGTTACAATAACTGCAACAGCAAACATTGCACAGTCAGATGGGTGTAGCAATAACAATGAACAAGAAATAAATGATGTAGTAATTGTAAATGATCCACCAATCGCTAATTTTTCTGTTAATACCAATGGATGTATTAATACCAGCGTATTGTTTAGCGATTCAACCAATGGTTTTGGTAGACCCGTTTACAAATGGTTCTGGGAATTCGGGTCTGGTTCTATTGCTACTACTCAAAATGTTTCTAAAACAATTAATGGTTTTACAACTTCTGTAAAATTGACTTCTATTACCGATTTTGGTTGCGTTGCAACAATTACTAAAACGATTGAGCTTTCTAATAAACCTATTGCTAGGTTTAATTTTTCAACCCCTAATTGTCTTAATAGTGATATATTATTTACAGATGTTTCTACATTGGTTGCAGGGCCAAACAA
>JAYVRC010000433.1:0-4203 GCA_043776615.1 Sphingobacteriia bacterium | reverse complement strand
TTTAAATTAGTAAAAAAGCTATAAATTCTACTTATTCTCCTAAATAAATAAAACGGTAAAAACTGCAACCAACAATCTTGCTGATAAAGGTAAAATATTTAGGCATACAGAACAATAAATTTCAAATTGTAATTTAATAGTTAATTATTATGAATTCTAATGTAGCAAGTGCTAATTTCAGAAATATTTTTCTCATATGTTTTGTTACTATACTTATATTTCTCATAGATATATTAACTCCTCGTGGTATAACTGAAGCTAACTTATATCTAGTACCTATTTTATTTACTATTTGGATTTCTGGAAAAAATTTCACCACCATATTATGTATTGTTGCAATACTATTAACTTTTGTAGGATTTTATTTTTCGCCTGAAGGAGTACCAATTAAAATTGCAATTATTAATCGTTTATATGTTACTATCGGAATTTGTGTAACTGGGTATATTCTTTTAAAGAACAAGGAAAAAGAAATAATAGTCAATAAACGAAATGAGCAACTTGAAAAAAGTGCTTCAAATTTAAAACTTGCAACTGATTCTGCAAATGTTGGTGTGTGGTCATTAAATGTGCAAACAGAAGAATTAGAATGGAGCAACTTACATAAAAAAATGTGGGGATATGATGAGCATCGTACCGATCTTACTTATGAAGACTGGCATAAAATCATAGTACCTGAGGATAAAGAATTGGCGTTTAAAAGAGTGGAAGATGCCAGAATAAATCATGGCCTTTATGAAGTTGAATATCGGATTAATAGAGCTAATGATCATGTTGTTCGCTGGATGAAATCCTCTGGGCAGTATTATTATAATAATGCTGGAGCAGCTGTAACATTAACTGGTGTTAGTATAGATATTACTGAACAAAAAAGGTTTACCGAAGAGTTAGAAAAAAAAGTAACCGAGCGTACCGAAGAGTTAGCTTTTAGAACTAATCAATTAGAAGAGATAAATAAAACGCTCGATGTAAATAATATAGCGCTTGAAAAAGCAAATGCTGAACTTAAATCATTTAGCTATATTGTAAGCCACGATTTGCAGGAGCCTTTACGAAATATAAAGTTTTTTAGTAAACGCATTAGTGAAAGGGAAAAATTTTCAGATAAAACACAGAATTATTTTAATTTCATTATTACTTCAAGTGAGCGAATGCAAAACCTCATCATTTCGCTTATTGATTTTTCTCGTATTGATAGAACTGAATTAAATTTTGTTCCTTGCGATTTGAATATTATTGTTGAAGAATCAAAAAATGACCTTCACTTAAGAATTGATGAAAAAAAAGCCATAATAGAATGTGGAAACCTTCCAACAATAAATGGAATGCAAATACAGCTTTCTCAACTCTTTACAAACCTTATTAGTAATGCTATAAAATACTGCCTACCTGAAATTATTCCACATATTAAAATCACTTCTGAATGCATTAATGGAAACGAAATCGATCATGCTTCAGTAATTAAACGGTTAGATTATTACGCTATAAAAATTTCGGATAATGGAATTGGATTCAAAAAAGAACACGCAACTAAAATCTTTGAAGCCTTTCAACGGCTGCATGGCAGGAGCGAATATTCAGGAACAGGAATTGGCTTATCAATTGTTAAAAAAATTGTAACCAACCACAATGGATTTATTGAAGCAGAGGGTAAGCCAGGCATTGGTTCTACATTCACTATTTATATACCAATCTCATGAACTGAAAATTAATCTACTCCGTATACGCACTTAAAATAGACTTTCTTAGTATTCTATCTCCCTGAGGACTTTGAGTTATATATATTATTTAATATTATATAGTTCAAGCTTGATCAGCTGAGCTGCTTGTTAATTGCTACCAATAATCAATGCAATCATTTGCTAATAATTGGCACAGATTTTGTAAAAGTATTATTACATTCTCAAATAAGTGATTTGTGTAATTCAAAAAAAGATTCGTGTAATTCAAAGAAAGCTATTTATTATCAACTTTGCAAACTATAAAATCCAAAAAAAATGAAAAATCTAAGAAACAAAGTAAAATTTCTATTAGTAGTAACCCTTCTAGGGTTTACAACTATTCTAACTGCACAGGTAAATGGTTACAAAACTGGTATTGGTTTGAGAGGTGGTTTTACATCTGGTTTAACCATTAAACATTTTGTTACAAAAACTGCTGCAGTTGAAGGAATAATAGGCACCCGTTATAATGGATTGTCATTGACTGGATTGTATGAGTGGCATACTGGAAAAGCATTAGAAACATCTGGACTTGCTTTTGAATATGGTTTTGGTGCAAGAATTGGATTCTATAATGGTAAATATTATCAAGAAAGAAATAATAATTTTTACTATCCCGATAGAAACTATTCAGTTATTAGTTTAGTAGGAATTGTAGGATTGGAATACAAATTTAAAGGAGCGCCTATTACATTGGGGTTTGATGTTTTACCTTATATAGATTTATCATATCAGAGCAATAATTACTTTGATGGAAGTGTAGCTTTACGTTATACTTTTTAAAAAATAAATGATAAGAAACCTCCAAAAATTAAAATATTATCCAAATATGGGTTGTTAAAATTATTTTTCTTTCAAAAGAAGTATCTTAGCGGTACTGATGCAAATAAAAGCGGTTAAATATTATATTCTTACCCTTTTATTTGCATTTTTAGTTTTAACCTCTTACGAACAAGAAAAACGGTTAAGTGATCAGCAAGCAGCGTCAATAACCTACTTAGAAAGCTTTGCTAATATGCCTCAAAGTGCTTACTGGCAAAATATCAGCCCTACTCTTTTAATTAAGAATATTCGGAAAAATATTATTTATCCTGATAATGTGTACAGTGGTACTAATACTAATTTTTGTGGTTACGCTGCATTAAGTTTTACTTGTATTAAAAATTATCCATTACGTTATACAAAGTTTTTGATCGAGCTGTATACTAAAGGAGAAGCAAGTTTTAGGAATGTACAATTTAATCCATCTAATAATGTTAAAGTTGCTGCCGGGTTATTAAAATTTAAAGGTGCATTAGATATCAATCACGCAGACCAGTTATGGTACATGACGCTTGCGGATCACTTTAAAGGGTATTTAAATATTTTTAATAGAGATTACAGACCAGGTGGTGAAGACAAGCTTTGGCCAGCCACTAATTTTGCAAAGTTTAATAGAATGTTACGACAAATTTGCAATTACCAAACTAATTCTGTTGGCTCTGATTTAATAAGACCCCATTCTAATAATATTGTTGGTTTTCTTAACGACAAATTAGCCAATAGTCATCAAGTATTTTTATTCCTGAATAATGCTATTTTACACAATAGCAAGCATACTAAAGTTAAGTATAGAATTCCAACACATTATGTTGTATTATTCGGCATAATAGCTCGTGATGATTTGGTTACATTTGATTATTGGGATTATGGATTTAGAACCCGACGAGAAATGCCAATGAGTGTTTTTAAAGATATCGTATTTGGTGTTACTTGGTGTAAAAAACAAACCGAAGAATGAATGTATTAATCAATATATCCTATTTCTTTTTGCTATTGATGTTATCTTCTTGTGCAACCTCGTTGCCAAAACATTTTGCGTTAAATTATTATAAGACCAATGAACAAGCAATTACAAAAATAGAAAAATTGTACAATGAAATATATAAAGCAAAACCAATAGTTACTGAGTTTACAGATAATACTTTCAATTATGTTTCAATTGAAATGAAAACAGAAAATATAAGATACATTTACGAATTCAATTTGAATGATAATCGATTGCAAGACACGCTTCAAAAATTCGGGTACAATTCTTTGGCAGTGACTACATTAATGCGAGAAATGAAATTACTAAAATGCACATGGATTAATACTTTAGATTACTATGTTGATGAAAAAAAACAAAGTTTAGTATTTATGTCTATTCGTCCTAAAGCCTTTGATGCATTATTTTCAAATAAAAAATATTACACACTCACTTTTTACAAACAACCTCAATATTACGATGCTGAAGGAAGGCTATTAGATAAAAGAAATAGAAAGCGTTTAAGAATCGTTAATAATGAAATATTTTGGAGAATAAATGATAGAGTTTGTTACACAGTTATTGATCATTTCAGGTGATTCAATTTTTATTAAAAGCTAATTTAAATTTTTTTAACTAACATCTGTTAGTTTATTATATTTGCTACTCAAACCTAAAATTCATGTCAAGCAAAAT
>JAYVRC010000432.1:0-4211 GCA_043776615.1 Sphingobacteriia bacterium | reverse complement strand
CATGGTGGTTTATTTTTTCTTCATTATCCGTAACATCCTTTGCGATTATTTTTACTTCATCATAATTTCCTTTTTCGATTTCTTCATTCATCTCAGCAAGTAATTCTTTATTCACTTCCGAAAAATTATTTACAAAGTTCAATGGGTTTTGAATTTCATGGGCAATGCCTGCTGTTAGTTCTCCAAGGCTTGCCATTTTTTCTGATTGGATAAGTTGGGTTTGGGTGGATTTTAAATCGAGTAAAGTTTTCTCTAATACTGTATTTGCTTTTTGCTTGTGGCGATTGTTTCGGTATAGAAATAAAGCAACAAACAAAAACATTCCAAGACCACCAAGCAGAGCATAGGTTCTTATTTTACTTTTTGTTTGTATGTTTTCCTTCTCCAGTTCCTGCAAACGGAGTTCTTCATCGAAACCGATATTCTGAAGTTGTTTTATTTTTTCTGAGCTAAGTAAACTATCCTTTGCTGCATTAGACAGTTGCAGGTATAACAGCACACTATCCGTTTTGCCAAGGGATTTATAAATACCAACAAACGTATTATATGCTTTAACATAACTAGAATTACTTCCTGTTTTTTTAATTATATCCAAGCCCGACCGGGCATAAAAAGCTGCTGAATCATATTTACCTGTAGCCTTAAAATAATTTGCGAGTGATAAATAAATATCTCCAAATGCTACTATATTATTCATTGCCTGGGCAGAAGCTAATCCTTTTATATAATTTTGTTTTGCACTATCATACATATTTTTATTCAAGTATATATTGCCAAGGGAATTGAGAGTGCCTGACTCATATTTTCGATAACCAGATTTTTCCCCATATACCAGCGATTTTTTAAAAAAAAACAAAGCAGAATCCAGTTGATTTATTCTTAACTGGATTCTTCCGATACTATTGTATACCAGAGAAAGTATTGTATTATCGCTTATAGAATTAGCAATTTGAAAGCTATGCATGATAGTACTCAATTCTTTTTCAAAATTTTCTGTCACTGTAAATACCGAAGTCATGTCGTGTAAAATTGTAGCATGCATGCTTAACCTTGCCAACTTCGGTGATGTACTGTAGGTGAATTTTGAAATATGCCATATATTTTGTTCAGTCTTTTCATCTTCTACCAAAGCCAATGCCTCGTTATAAGCTTTAACCGACTGAACATATTTTCCCTGATTACTGGAAATAAGGGCATACAAATCCAGCCCATCTGCCTCCCATATTTTTAAATTTAGTTTTTTAGCAAGGGGAATATCTTTCTGTATAAAATACATGGCACTATCTAAGCTAATATCAAGAAAGTAAAGGGAAAGCTCCCTGTAAGCAGCCATTTTTAAAGTATCATTAATATTTTGTGTGATAGCAACACGTAAATCATCGGCTTCCTTTTTTGTAGGTTCTAGAAATAAAGGATTTACTTGTGCTTTAGAAAATACAGGCAGCAAAAAAATAAGCGATATTTTTATGAATGATTTCATCAGGATATTTTATATAATTGGTAATTGTATAATAAATGTTGTTCCTTCCCCTTCCTTCGTTTCTACTTTCAATGCTCCACCATGTGCTTTTATAATATCATAGCTTAGTGATAAACCCAAGCCAGTACCCTGTCCAGTGGGTTTGGTAGTAAAGAAGGGTTGAAAAATTTTGTCTATAATTTTTTGCGGTATTCCGTTGCCATTATCTTTTACCTTTATCATGACCTCACCCCGACCCTCTCCAAAGGAGAGGGAGTTGCTTGTACTTATAGAAACTGTTGGTTCGTAATCTCCCCCTTCAGCGGGTTGGGAGGACTTTTTCTTTTCATCCACCACATAAAAAGCATTGGTTAATAAATTCAAAATAACCCTGCCCATATCTTGTGGAATGATATTTATTTTTTCAAGTGAGTTATCAAAATCAGTTTTCATAATGGCATTAAAAGATTTGTCCTTAGCTCTTAAGCCATGATAACTTAATCGTAAATATTCATCACATAAAGCATTGATATCTATTGGTTCTTTTACACCACTACTGCTTCTGCTATGTTGTAACATTCCTTTTACAATATCTGCTGCACGTTTGCCATGGTGGTTTATTTTTTCTAAATTTTGTTTTACATCATTTGCAATGGTTTTTACTTCTCCATAATTTCCTTTATCAACTTCTTCCACCATTTCACTTATTAGTTCACTACTCACTTCGCTAAAATTATTTACAAAGTTCAACGGGTTTTGAATTTCGTGTGCAATGCCAGCGGTGAGTTCTCCAAGGCTTGCCATTTTTTCGGATTGGATTAGTTGGGTTTGGGTGGATTTTAATTCTGCAAGTGTATTTTCTGCAAGAGTTTTTTGAACCTCTACTTCTTCTTTTTGTTTTTTTATTTTTTTATTTAACTCTGCAAGTTCAATATTACGAATGCGATAATCTTCTGCTTCCTTTCGTGATTTTTCTGCGTTGTGAGAAATCTCTACATTCTGAATTTTTTCTTTGATTGTATCACTGTGAATTTCTTTGGATAATTTGATATGTGCTTCAATGTGAGTAAGGGCTTTTTCATAAAGCTTGAAATGTTTACATGCTTCATAGTAAGCAAAATGAATGCTGGCAACCAGATCAATAACCTTTATTTCCTCAGCTAATTGCAATGCTTCATCGAATATATCAAAGGTCTTTTGAGGGAACTGATCGGTATTATTTTCTTTTAAATTGAATTTGCCTAAAAATAATAATATTTCGGCTTCGCCTTTTTTATCTTCGATGATTTTTCTGATTGTAAGGCTATCATTACAATATGCTGAAGCCTGGGTATAGTCCTTTAAATCAAAATAAATATGAGCCAAATGAAAAAGTACATTTGCTTCTCCTTTTTTATCATTAATTGATTTAGAAATAAATAAAGCGTTTGAACAAAATTCTATCGCCTTATCAAAATTTTTCAATTTGAAATAACTGAATCCAATATTATCAAAGCTACCTGCTTCACCCCATTTATCTCCACTGCTCTTTATGAGCTCTAGGCTTTGAAAATTATAACTGATTGTGTTTAGATAATCGCCTGTTTCAAAATAGATCTGGCCAATTAATTTTAATGAGCCTGATTCAGCTATGATCGAATTAATCAACTTACCAGTTGATACACTTCTTAATAAATAACTTAACGCTGTTTCGTAATCTCCTAAATATTTGTAGGTGGCTCCTAAATGATAAAATGATAGTGATTCTCCTTCTATATTTCCCGCCAATATGGCTAGTTCTGAAAACTTAAAAAGAAATTCTAATGATTTAGCATAATTACCAAAACTTCTTTCTATAATACCAAAGTAACAATATACTGATGCTTGACCATCCAAATCATTTAATTTTTCAAAAAGTGGCAGTGATTTTTTACAAAATTCAAGTGCATCATGATGCTTTGATAAACGAATTAGTGTAAATGCAAAAGTTCGATAACCCTCTGCTTTTCCTCGATCGTAATCTATTTGTTCTGAAATTTCAATCGCCTCTTTACTGAGCAAATGGGCTTGTGTATAATTATTTACTCTTACTTGCCATGCCTTTAGATTAAGCTGGTCAATTCTTTCTTCAGAAGAAAATATTTTTTTTTGGTGATCCATTTTTAAAATATTTGCATGAAATTAATTATATGAATCAGTCAACATCCATGCATCTGCCGTACCAATATTTATATCATGAGAGAGTTTTATTAATAAAAAGAGTTGGAGTTTATAAGCCGCCGTCCATTTAATACTTGTTGAGATAATACCTTCACCCAATGGAGCATTTCCACCCCAAGGATAAGTTATTTCTTTTTGCAATAAATCTTCTTCTGTTATTTGCTCAAATAATTCTTTTATGTTGAGCCACTGTTTTTCCATCATGTTTAAAAATGCTTCCGGTTGCATTTCTTTGCTAGTATGCATTAGTGATGTATAAAAGCTGTTAAAGTCGGAATCGTCTTTTTTAAGCCAATAAGCTGGCATGGCACTGACGATAACTGATAAATATTGCATCAATTCAAGTATGCTTCTTAGGCCTTCCTTTGGTCGGAAATTCATCTGCTCTGGATCAATTTTTGTATAGAGCCTACGGCAAATATTTATTTCTTTTTCAATGTTGTTTAATAATTGTTGCTTGTACATGTTGTTGTTTTTAAATGATGAAATAATTATTTTAAGTGGGAATTATAATAATAAATGTTGTTCCTTCCCCTTCCTTCGTTTCTACTTT
>JAYVRC010000431.1:0-4217 GCA_043776615.1 Sphingobacteriia bacterium | reverse complement strand
GAATCAATACCTGTACAAATTAATAATTGATTTTTTCCAATCAAGATCTTATAGTGGCCAACTCTGCATACATAAATATCCAATAATCCGTCGTTGTTTATATCAACCACCGACACGCCTGTACTCCAAGCACTGTCTTGAGGTATACCAGCTTTAATTGAAACATCTTCAAAATGCATTGCTCCTTTATTTAAGAATAATGCATTTGTACTTTGATTTGCGGTAAAAAATAAATCAATTAATCCATCATTATTAAAATCTCCAGAACCAATACCAGCTCCATTATAATAATACATATAAGAAAACAAGTTGAAGTCAGGAGTAGGAGTAAGCTGATTGGTAAAATGTAATCCCGTAGTTTTCCCATCCAATACCTTGAACATTGAAACTGAAGCATTTTTATTATTACATCCAAAAAAAATGCAGCAAGCAATACTTACAGTAATTGTAGATTTCAATATCCTACATTTTGTCATATTCAAATACTTTACAATAAACTATACTAATTATTTAATTTTTCCCGAGGCTTTTCGTTGTTGAAATAATTTGGGAAAATCATTATTCTGCAAAAACAAAAATCCTTGATTATTTTTTATCTTAATTGGTGCTATTTCTTTTACTTGCCCTTTTACATTCAACCCAGATTGCGCAACTGATGTTGGCAAGAAGTTACCATTCTTATTATTGATTAATATATTTCCATAAGAGCCGTCGATTCTACAAAATTGTGGTAGCAGATCAAAGAAGTTACCAGCAACAACAATATCATTCCAACCATCTTCATTGATATCTTTAATAGCTATTGCATTAATTGAAGAAAGCTGTAATTCTAAAGGTAACTGTTTCATAGTAAAATGGCCCTTGCCATCGTTGTATGCAATTCCAGAATAAGCGCAATTAACAGAAAGTATTTTTGCATTTTCAATAGACTTGCCAAATAAATCGGCAATTGATTTTTTAGCAAAATCTTGGTGCTTCAGATTTGATTTTTTTAATGATGGAATTTGTTCTGTAATGTCTTTCTTTAAAAAAACCGGCACATCCTTATCATTAATAGTATGACTAAATATTTTATCCAATGTTCCATTTTGGTCAAAATCTTTAATCCATACTTTTACAGGATGGGAGCTATCTGCTTTTAAATAAAAATTTTCACCCAAATTTCCTAAAGCTATATCAATATCACCATCGTTATCCAAATCAGCTAATGATATTTGTTGCCACCATCCAGAAAAATTTTCTAACCCAGTTTTCATTTCAATAAATTTACTTCCATTGAAACTATAAACATGTGGATACATCCATTCTCCAACAATAATTAACTCTTTTTTATTATCATCATTAATATCAGACCAAGCAGCTGCTGTTATCATTCCTAAATCGTTAAGAAAAGGAGCAACTTTAGCTGTAACTTCTTGAAAATTTCCATTTCCCATATTATGGTAAAGAAAGCTTTTAGGTGCAACACCATAATTCTGTGGTTCGCTTCTACTTCCAATAAAAATATCTAGTTTACCATCACCGTTATAGTCAATAGGAATGGCTGCTCCACAATTGGTATGACTTATTGGTAATGCACCCGCTTTTAAACTAAAATTGCCTTTACCATCATTCAGAAAAATATTATTTTGGTACATATCCGCGGTAGCAGGTAAAAAATTACCGCCACCACCAGTAAATAAATCCATATCACCATCTTGATCAAGATCTGCAAAAAAAGTTGCAGTTACATCATAAAATTTAAACTGAGTAAAATCTTTTACTTCTTTTTTAACAAACCCATTTGGGGTTTGCAAATACAATTGTCCGGCTTGTTGAACTGCCCCTCCAATATAAATATCTTCTAGTCCATCGCCATTTACATCAGCAACTGCCGACTTAGGCCCTTGCTTAGACAACATGAATGGAATATTTCTTTCGGTATAAAAATCTACGTAATCATCTTCTTTGTGTTTATCAAAATTTGATTTAATTGTTTCGAGAAATGCTGATACAATTAGTTGATTATTTTTAATAGGTGCAATATGCGTTGTTGTTGAATAATTTATTTTATTTAATTGATTAATTGTAGGATTTGCTATTGAACTTATGCGTTGATCGGGCCAAATAATCTTCATCGAATCTATTTGTTTGTTACCTAACCCGATGGTTTGTTTGTAGTCTACAGAAGATTGAAACCCTTTACTAGGGATTAATTCCCTTGAAATAATTTGATTGCCTTGATAAATCTTAATTTTACTTCCTATACCAAAATTGTTAGGGGCTTTGTAGTTTAATAAAACAGCAATAAAATTTGCTTTGTTTTGTTCACGACTATTATTACGGTATACTAATGCTTTCTGGTTTACATTATTAATTACCAAATCTACATCTCCATCGTTATCTAAATCGGCATAAGAAGCACCGTTGGAAAAAGTAGGTTTATCAAAACCCCAATTTGTTCCTTCATCTGTAAATTGCAGGTTGCCTTTATTTTTAAAAAATTTATTGGGAATTGGCACTGAAGGCATTTTATTAATCACTGTTCCAATTTCTTCTTTCTTACCAGTAAGTACCATTTGTTTTACTATATCATCTGCAAAGAAATCAATAAAATCTTGGTCGGTAACATCTCTAAAAATTCCATTACAAACAAAAATATCTGCAAGCCCATCATTGTCTGCATCAAACATTAATGCGCCCCAACTCCAATCACTTGCAGCTACTCCACTATAAAAAGCTGATTCACTAAATTGACCATTTCCATTATTTATTTGCAAAGAATTTTGTGTGAACTGATTATAGAATCCTTGATTTTGTTTTAATTTAAAAACATCATAGCCTTCAAAAGAAGTATTGGTTTTTAAACGATAATCGTCACCAGGCAACATATCTGTAGTAAATATGTCGGGCTTTCCATCGTTATTAATGTCTTGCATATCTGCACCCATTGATGAGAAGCTGATATGTTGCATACGATGCTCCATTTCGTCAATAAAAGTTCCATTCTTTTGATTGATATAGAGATAATCTTTTTCGAAGAAATCATTGGAAACATAAACATCTGGATAGCCATCTTCATTAATATCTCCTACAGTTACCCCTAGTCCAAAACTAATAATGCTACCATGAATACCAGCTTCTTTGCTTACCTCTTTATAATGCCCATTATCATTTCTAAATAAATGATCACCACCACCCTTTAAAAATTCTGCAAATGGAGATTGTGCATCTGGCACATTACGCATATTGGTGTAATTAAGCGTATTAACAGGTATAGGACTGTTATTTACTAAAAAACAATCTAGATCACCATCTAAATCATAATCAAAAAAAGATGCTTGGGTAGAATAGCCGTCATTATCTAATCCGTATTCAGCAGCACTTTCAGTAAAAGTTAGGTTATGGTTATTGATAAAAAGTTGGTTCTTACGCAAAGATTTTTCCATCATATTACCTGCATTACAAACATAAATATCTAACCAACCATCTGCATTTATGTCCACCATCACTACTCCTGTACTCCATTGTTTTTTTTCTCCGAATCCTGCTTTGCTAGAAATATCTTCAAACTGCAAATTGCCTTTATTTAAATACAGTTTATTGGCACTTTGATTTGCAGTAAAAAAAACTTCCGGTAATCCATCATTATTTAGATCACCAATAGCTACCCCACCACCATTATAAAAATTCCTATATTTAAAAACATTAAATTCTTTTGATTCTGTAATGGAGTTTATAAATTCAATTTTACTATCATCAACCTCTGTAAAAAGTGTAGAAACGTTTTTTTGCTTACATGAAAAGCATAATAGTAAACAAACAATTATGAAATAATTTTTTGGGATGATCATGTTCTAAAAATAAGCAATTACTGCATAAAAAAAGTCCCCGCCTAGGCGAGGACTTTCCTAAATAATTATTAAACTAGATTAATATCCGAAATTTTGTTTCAAGTTTGGATTTGAAGCCAAAGAGTTAGTCGGTATAGGGTAAACACATTTGTAACCTTCAGACGCATTTGGTCTTTCTTGTACAGGAGCGTTAAACACACCAAAACGTACCATATCTGTTCTTCTATGTCCTTCTAAATACAATTCTCTAGATCTTTCAGCTAACAAAGTACTTAATGATAAACCAGTTAAAGAAGAAGCTCCTCTTTTAGAACGAAGATCATTAACGATTGCTAAAGGAGTTTCACTGCTTGTACCACCTCTAAGAGCAGCTTCGGCCTTCAT
>JAYVRC010000430.1:0-4229 GCA_043776615.1 Sphingobacteriia bacterium | reverse complement strand
TTTTTCTTTTTATATTCTTCCATTTTTTCTGCAAGCCATTTTAAATCGGGTGATAAATATTCGCCTTTTTCATTTGATGTATCTCCAAGAATTAAAGCATAATTATTAATTGTTGTATGATGATTTAGCGGTGTATTCCAAACATCTATCCAATGATCTTCGGAAACCATATCATGATTTCCCCTAGTAACATAAAATGGCATAGTAAGTTTTTCTATTTTTTCTTTTGCTACAGAAAGCAACGACTTTTCATTGTGAATAATATCTCCATTTATTACACAAAAATTAAGTGGCGATATTTGATGAAAATTATTTACGTTAGAAATTAATGACTCCAACATTGCATCATATAAAGTTTTTGACTGACCATAATGGGCATCGGAAGCCACTACAAAACGAAGTGCTACATTTTTTCTTTGTAAAAAGATGTCCTTGGCAGATAATGGAACTATTTTACCAGATAATAATACAGCTGCACCTATAGAAATATTTCTTATAAATGACCTTCGTGATGTTTGATCTAACTGTTTTATACTCATAATCTGTCTATTTGTATTTAAATTTATCGATTTTAAAGTTCAAAATGCTTAAAAAAAGGATGGGTTAACGCAAACATCATCCTTAAAATACGACCACTAAACCTTACTTTTGCCGCCGAAAAACAGCGTACGCAATGATTAGTGCAAGAAATATCACCCTAGCTTATGGTAAAAGAGTATTGTTTGATGAAGTAAATATCAACTTTATTAAGGGCAATTGTTATGGGGTAATAGGTGCAAATGGTGCAGGAAAATCTACTTTCTTAAAGATTTTAAGTGGTGAGATAGAACCAAATAAAGGAACTGTGGAGATTACCCCTGGGGAGCGTATGGCTGTATTGAAACAAAATCAATTTGAATTTGATAATTGTACAGTACTCAATACTGTTTTGATGGGGCATAAACGATTGTGGGATGTTATGCATGAAAAAGATGCTCTTTATTCCAAAGAAGATTTTACTGAAGCAGATGGAATGAAAGCGGGTGAATTGGAAGCTGAATTTGGAGAAATGGGCGGATATGAAGCTGAAAGCAATGCTGCTAGTTTTTTAAACAGCCTAGGTGTTCATGATGAAATGCACCAGAGCTTAATGAGCGACATTCCTAGTAATTTTAAAGTACGTGTATTATTGGCGCAGGCTTTATTTGGAAGCCCTGATATTCTTTTATTAGATGAGCCTACCAACGGTTTAGATATTGAAACAATTGGTTGGTTGGAGAATTTCTTAGCCGATTACGAAAATATAGTCTTGGTAGTGAGTCACGATCGCCACTTTTTAGATACTGTTTGTACGCACGTGGCAGACGTAGATCGTTCTAAAATAAAAACCTTTACTGGCAACTATACTTTCTGGTATGAAAGTAGTCAGTTAATGAGCCGTCAAATTAATGACAAGAATAAAAAGAATGAAGATAAGCGTCAAGCATTATTAGATTTTATAGCACGATTCTCTGCCAATGCTTCTAAAAGCAAACAAGCAACTTCAAGAAAGAAGGCATTAGAGAAATTAACAATTGAAGAAATTGAACCATCCAACAGAAAATATCCTGGTATTATTTTTCAGCCATTGCGTGAGGTGGGTAATCAAATTTTAAATGTAGAAAATCTTTCAAAATCTGTTGATGGAAGAAAATTATTCGATAAAGTTTCGTTTAGTGTTAATAAAGGTGAAAAAATAGCATTTTTAAGCAAAGATCCTCTAGCCATTACTTCGTTCTTCGAAATTATTTCAGAAGGTGCAAAGTATGATGGTGGTAAATTTGAGTGGGGTACAACTATTACAAAAGCTTATTTGCCTCAAGAGAATCATGAATTTTTTACAGCTGGACTCTCTTTAATGGATTGGCTTCGTCAATATGTTCCAGCACATGTAACCGATGCAGATGAGCCATTCATCAGAGGCTTCTTAGGAAAAATGTTGTTTAGTGGAGATGATATTCAAAAGAAAACAAATGTGCTGAGTGGAGGAGAAAAAGTACGCTGCATGTTGAGCAGGATGATGTTACAAAATCCAAACCTTATAATTTTAGATCAGCCTACTAATCACTTAGACTTAGAAAGTATACAAAGTTTTAACGAAGGTTGTCAAACATTCCCAGGTATTGTATTTATTACTTCTCATGATCATACTTTTATGCAAACCGTTGCCAATAGAATTATTGAGCTTACGCCTAAAGGAATTATTGATCGATTAATGACTTTTGATGAGTATATGGAAGATAACAGAGTAAAAGAGTTGCGTGCAGAAATGTATAGCTAATTTTTTAATCGTATCTTTCTACTTCAAACGATTTATTCATGATAAGAGTATCGATTGTATACCTGCTAATTGCATTTTTTACAATTGATGGGATCTGCCAATCTTCATTTATCAATAATCAGTTAAACTATCCTCGGGTTGCAAATGCTTTTAAGGAAAAAGAAGATTCATTAAAAATACAATTGAGCCAAAAAGGGATTAACTGGCCTGTAAACCAATTGTACATCAGAAGTTTTAAATATGATAGTCAGCTTGAAGTTTGGGCTAGAAACAGTAATAAAGAATCTTTTACTTTATTTAAAACATATAAAGTTTGTGCATTGTCTGGCTCACTTGGACCCAAAAGATTTGAGGGAGATTATCAGGTGCCAGAAGGATTTTACTTTATCAATACATTCAATCCAAATAGCAATTATCATTTATCACTCGGTATAAATTATCCTAATGCCTCTGATAAAATTAAATGTAAAGATATAAACCCTGGAGGAGATATTTTTATTCATGGATCATGTACTACTGTTGGATGTATTCCGATGCAAAACCAGCAAATTGAAGAGTTATATATTTTATCTGCATATGCCTATAATGGAGGTCAGCAATTTATTCCTGTACATATTTTTCCTATCAATTTTAACAATAAACATAGCTTATCAGTGTTACAAAAAGCTATGAACGACGATGATCGCTATAAATATTTTACGAATCAATTAAAATTGGTATTTGATTTTTTTGAAAAAAATAAAAAAATTCCTTTAATAGGTGTTAATAAAAAAGGTGATTACGAAATGCTTACATCAGCAATTCAGTAGCTCTATAAATCATTTGAATTGTTTCGGGAGTTTGTTGTTGTAAAATTATTGTTTTATCTGCACTCAATTTTTCTAAAGCAGTTTTACTATAGTGCCTAATAGTTAACAGATTCAACTGTTTCTCTATTTGTACATCAAAAAAATTACTTGCTTCTTGTGCAAAATGATCAATTTTTGAAACATGATTGTCTAAGCAAAGTTGAAGGCTAACAGCTCCAGTTTGAATAAGATTGGGTTTTATTTTTATTTTTGCAAAAAGTTGGTATAATGAGCTCATTGGCGCTTCTCCAATAAATGAAAAATCATGTGTACTTAAGTGTAATAATACTTGTTCTTTTTTTATTACAATAATTGGTGGTAGATTTTTTTTACTTTTTTGATGAATAATGGTACCATTTAATTGAGGATCTAGAAAAGATTTAACCAACAATGGAATATTTTTATTTTGAAGAGGCTTTATCGTTTTAGGATGAATTACTTGTGCTCCGTAATACGACATTTCAATTACTTCTGTATAACTAAGCGCTTCAATTAGTTCGGCATCAGGAAATAATTTAGGGTCGGCATTCATTACTCCTTCTACATCTTTCCAAATAGTTACACTTTCGGCGTTGAGAATATTGGCAAAAACAGCAGCTGTATAATCACTTCCTTCTCTTCCTAATGTAGTACTTTCATTATCGTCCGTAGCGCCAATAAACCCTTGTGTTATGGTTATTCTATTGCTATTTTTTATTACAACTTCTTCTATTTTTTTGGAAGAATATTTCCAATCAATTAATGCATCTCTAAAATTATTATCTGTTCTAATTAAATCTCTTACATCAACCCATAAATTATTAATGCCTTCTTGGTTTAAGAAATGACTAATGATGCAAGTACTCAATAATTCTCCAACGCAAACAATCTGATCATAATAATAATCATAATTACGAACAGGTTTATCATGTAAAAGCCATTCAATTTCTGTAAAAAAATCGTTCAATTGTAAATAGCAGTTATTATAAAATTTAACGAGTAAATATTTAGCTACTGTTAAATGTTGTTGTTTAACTATCTCAAATAATTGTAAAGCATCATCCTTTCTTCCTCCAAAAAAAGCGTCTACCACTTTTTCAAGT
>JAYVRC010000429.1:0-4234 GCA_043776615.1 Sphingobacteriia bacterium | reverse complement strand
CAATGATACGGTATGTTGCTCAAAGAGATACTGATGATGAGAATATAACACTTAGAATATGCGAAAATATTGGTCAACAATTATTCCTTAGTTATGGTATATTTATTCTTTCATCGTTTTATACAAACTAAGTTATTAGTAAGAAATAGTTATGCAAAATATTATTGCAACAAAACTAACAGTAGCTTTTAAAGAAGCATTTGATAGTTTACTAGATCCTATAATTGTACTTTCGCCAGGCAGGGTAAATATTATTGGTGAACATACCGATTATAATGATGGTTTTGTACTGCCAGCAGCTATTGATAAAGCTGCTTATATAGCCATAGCTTTAAGAGATGATGATGAAATACATTTAATGGCATTAGATCTGAATGAAACTTTTTCAATATCCATTAAAGATTTAAAACCTATAAGTGATATTAGCTGGCCAAATTATATACTTGGAGTAGTTGCACAGTTTGCTAAAAAAAACATTGCATTTAAAGGATTTAATGCAATACTTACCAGCGATGTACCTATTGGGGCCGGCCTATCTTCTTCGGCAGCTGTAGAGTGTGCCACTGTATTTTCATTAAATGAATTAATGCATACTAATCTTAATAAAATTGAAATGGTAAAAATGGCTCAAAAAGCCGAACATGAATATGCAGGTGTAAAATGTGGTGTAATGGATCAATTTGCTTCAGTAATGGGGAAAAAAGACCATGTTATAAAATTAGACTGTCGTTCGTTAGAATATCAATATGTGCCATTTAAGTTGAGCGGATTCAAAATTTTATTACTTAATACCAATGTTAAACATTCGCTTGCATCTTCCGAATACAATACCCGACGAAAAGAATGCGAACAGGCAGTTGAATGGATTCGAAGGTATATTCCAGCAGTAAAATCTTTAAGAGATGTTTCTGAAAAAATGTTGGATCAATATGTATTGCCAAAAAATAAATTGATTGATCAAAGAAGTCGCTTTATTATTCAAGAAATTAATCGATTGCAAGATGGTTGTAAAGACCTATCAAATGGCAATATTAATGCACTTGGAAAAAAAATGTTTGCAACTCATGATGGATTAAGTAAAATGTATTCAGTAAGTTGTAAGGAATTAGATTATTTGGTTGACTTTGTTCGTAATAACAACGCAGTAATTGGAGCAAGAATGATGGGCGGCGGATTTGGTGGTTGTACAATTAACTTGGTGAAAGAAGATGTCATTGATGAACTAGTGAGCACAATAATACCTGCTTATGAAGTTGCAATGGGTTTGCAATTAACATATTATGTTGCATCAATTGAAGACGGAACAAGAATGGTATGCTAAAATTTATTAAAATCGATGTTAAATATGTTATTTCGAAATTTTCTTTCATCATATTGTTTCATTATCCTATTTAACGCATGCACCGAAAATAAAACGGAAATAATTGTTTGTAATAATGAAGCAGATTCTACTAAAACTACTGACTCATTTGTGATAAAAGACTGGAGAGTGAGCAATGCTATTTCTTGTACAAATTAAATGCTGCCTGGAGATAGTACTTTGTATATAAATGGTGGAGCTAACAAATTTCTTCCAACTGTATTTAATAAAATTTTAGTAAAACTAACTTTGCCTAAAGGAATGGTTTTTATACCAGGAGGAGAGTTTAGTATGGGTGCTCCAAATCCAATAGGAATTAAGGATGGAGGCAAAGCTGCAATGGAAGATTGCCGGCCTATTCATCGGGTAAAACTAAATGCTTTTTTATGGATGCGCATGAAGTTATCAATGCAGAATATGCTGCATTGGAAAAAAGCACCGGATATAAAACAATTGCAGAACAAACCCCAAATTAAGCTGAATTCCCTGATGTGCCTTCAGATATGTTGATAGCTGGATCAGTAGTTTTTACACCACCATCACAACCAGTTTCTTTGGATAATCAATTTAATCCTAATGGCAAATACATGGGTAATACATTTCAAGGAACTTTTCCAAACAATGATAGCAAGGCTGATGGATTTGTTGGAATAGCTCCTATAAAATAATTCCCTCCTAATAGATTTGGTTTATATGACATGGCAGGAAATGTTTGGGAATGGTGCAACGATTGGTATACCAATGATTATTATGCTCAATTAAAATTAAAAGGTATTGCCAATAATCCCCAAGGTCCCGATAAAAGTTATGACCCTTCTGAACCATCTGTTCAAAAAAAAATCCACCGTGGTGGATCCTTTCTATGCACCGATCAATATTGTACTCGATATATGATGGGTACTAGAGGTAAAGGCGATTGGAGAACAGGCACCAATCATGTAGGTTTTAGGTGTGTAAAAGACATTCAATGACCAAATTATGCAGCTAATTTTTTTTATTTATCTTACGCCAGTAATTTAGCTGTTTAACTATGTTTCGATCCATTTTCACATTCTTTGGTTTTGTATTATTGATTATATGCTGTAATGCAGAGCAGTTGTTGGCTCAACAAGATCCCGCCGTATTAGCAAAGAAAGGGGCTCAGAAAATGGCAGTAAAAAACTATAAAGGAGCTATACAAGATTATACTGAAGCGTTGGAATTAAGTCCTGATGATATAAATCTTTATGTAAATAGATCTTTAGCAAAAAGGGAAACAAAAAATTATATTGGTGCAGCAGAGGACTTAACTTTTGCTATTGAAATAGATTCTTTAGATGCTAATTTATTTTTTAGTAGGGCTATTGTAAAAGGGATGATGAATGATTCAAAAGGCGCAATAAGTGATTATAATTACGCTATACAACTTGATGCAACAATAACGAATATATATTTTAATCGAGGTATAGAAAAAGAACATTTAAAAGATTTTACCGGTGCATTAAATGATTACAATAAAGCACTATCTAATAATCCAAAAAATGGCGATGTGTATTTTAATAGAGGGGTTGCAAAAATAGCTTTGAATGACAGAGAAGGAGCTATGCAGGATTATACCAAAGCAATACTGTATAATCCCAAAAATGCAAGCGCTTATTTTAATCGTGCAATTGAAAAAGCCAATTATCAAGATTATAGTGGTGCTGTTTCAGATTACACAAAAGCAATTGCTTATTCGCCCAATTTTGCGAGTGCTTATTTTAACAGAGGTGATATAAAAGCTAATTTAAAAAATTATCAATCAGCATTAACCGATTATAATAAAGCCATACAATTAGATCCAGCTTCATATATGTATTTTAGTAGAGGTGTATTAAAAACCAATTTGAATGATCATAAAGGTGCTTTATTAGATTATGATAAAGTAATAAGTTTAGATCCTTCTATTCAAAATGCTTATTTCAATAGAGGACTTTGCAAGATGAAGTTGAATAATTTTGCAGGAGCTATTCCTGACTTTGATAATGCGCTTAAAGAAAGCCAAGCAAATCCTGATATTTATTTTAATCGCGCTGTTGCAAAAAGAGAGCTAAAGCAAAACAAGGAAGCAATGCAAGACTTAGATAAAGCAATTACGCTGCAACCTAAAAATGCAGACCTGTATTTAAATAGAGGCTCTTTAAGAGCAATAATGTCTGATACTTTAACTGCAATTAAAGACTTTACAAAAGCTATTGAGTCTGATCCGACAAATGTAAGCGCCTATTTTAATCGTGGTATACTATACGATCATTTAAATAGAAATACGGAAGCAATTGCCGACTATACTAAAGCCTTGGAGTTAAATCCTCGTTATGCTAATGTATATTATAATAGAGGTGTAGTAAAGGGTAGATTGAATGATGGCAAAGGTGCTTTGGCCGATTACACAACAGCAATTCAATTAAATCCTTCTTTAGGAAATGTTTATTATAATCGTGCAATTGAGCGAGCTAAATCAAAAGATTACGCTAATGCTTTATTAGATTACAATAAAACACTTCAATACTTACCCGTTACTGCTGAAATATATTTTAATCGTGCTATTACTAAGGGCAAACTAAATATGTATCTGTCGGCACTAACCGATTATGATAAAGCTATTAGCTTAGATAAATCCAATGCTGACCTTTATTTAAATAGAGGGTATGTTAAAGTTGGTTTAAAGAATATAGCTGGAAGTTGTAAAGACTTTCAACAAGCCGCAGAATTAGGTAGCACTTTGGCAGCCGCTGAGTTGGCTAACTGCAAATAAACCTTTCATTGCGATTTTAAGCCGTTAAAAATTATTCGATAATTCTTATAACTGATTGTAATATATTGCATCATTACTCTACCAACAGAGTAAATAAAATT
>JAYVRC010000428.1:0-4261 GCA_043776615.1 Sphingobacteriia bacterium | reverse complement strand
ATTGAAATTAAAGAATGGAAAAAAACAATTCGCATCATGTTAGAACAAGATAGCTATTTTGATGAAACTGGGTTCAGATACATCAATGGGCGACAAACAAAATTACACTTGGTAGGTAATTAATTATTTTTTTGCAGGTGATATAATAACATTTCGATACTCAATCGGACCATGATCTCCTTGAAAATATATCGGACCTGGCTCGCCTTCTTTGCTATCAAGCGCTCCTCCAGTTATGCCTGGAATTATTTGATCTACAATAATTGCTTTTCCATTAGCAACAATAGTAACCCTTCTTCCAATTAAAGTAATGTCATAAGATTGCCACTCGCCTGGTGCTTTGGCTACCATTTCATTGGGTGTTAAAAAACCATAAACACCACCGAAATAAGTAGAAGATGGTTCTTTGCCCTTATTATCTTCTATTTGAACTTCATGCCTTCCTCTTAAATACACGCCACTATTACTTCCTGCTGGATAACGAAACTCAACATGCAATTTAAAATCTTCGAATTTTTCGTTGGTAATAATATTTGAACCCGACTTTGGACTAGTTAACACTCCATTTACAACCATCCATTGATTGTTTGCTCCTGAAGCATGCCATCCTTCTAATGTATTGCCTTTAATTAATTTGATAGGCTTTCCCCAAACTGGAGCAGTTGATCTTTTTAACAAGGGCGCCCTTTCACCAACAAAAGAAAATGTATTGCCATTACTACTTGTTATGGTTCCTTTTAATTGATCATTTTCCAACACTCCCTCAAATACCATTTCCTTATCAACCTTGTCCCATTGTGGTGGAATAGAGAAACTAACCTTACCCTCATTAAAATTTACTTTTGCTATAGGTCTTGCACTACCACCATCTGCAACAAAATAACCCACTAGTGTTTTTACGCCAGAGAGTTTTACTTCTAACCATGAAGGTGCCATTCTCTCTCCCATAGTTACCGTTAAATCCCATCTTCCAATAATAGTATTATCATCGACAACATAGTATTTGGCAGAAACTATTGACATTGTTGCAAAAAAGAATAAGCAAATTGATAGTACTTTTTTCATTTGGCTGCGTATTTACTATGAAGTTATATAAAACACTTTATGTTTAAACATTATTGTTTTTCATAAAATCGCCAATTAGTTGTAAAGTTTTCTGTAAGCGGCTGTTGCGTAAGTATTGCTCTTACCATTTCTACTGGCATACAATTTAAGCTGATAATGGCATCGTGAAATTGCTTGTAACTCATTTTTTTGCTATCTACCAATTCCTTTTTTAGCGCATAAAATTGTCGACCTCCGGTTAAATACGCCAATTGATACAACGGTGGATATTGTCCTGCAAATGATCTTCTTACTTCTCCTTCTGCATTGGCTCTTTCATGCCCTACTCGATCAACTAAAAAATCGATACACTCTTGTGGAACCCATTTACCTGTATGATAGTTAAGTGAAAAAATAATTCTTGCACAACGATGCATATGCCAAAACAACATACCAATTTTATCTTCAGGAGTTTTAGCAAATCCCAAATCCCATAAAATTAATTCCCAGTAAAGCGACCAACCCTCCCTCCAGAAAGGCGTTTCAAAATTTCTATAACTTCTATTGCGCTGGTTCATAAACTGCTGCAAATTATGCCCAGCTATTAATTCATGGTGAACTGTTGCTCTAGAAAAATGAGGATTGTTTCCACGCATGCTCATCATTCTATCTTCATAAGCCATTGTATTGGTAGGATAAGAAATTTGTATATCTGGTCCCCCTAAAAAAAATGGTGCTACTAATTGTCGCTCAGGACTCATCATCAACATTCCCCAAGTTTCTTCAGCCAATGGAGGAATGGTTATTAGATTCTTCTTTTTTAAAAAATCAATGCTCTCATTATATAATTTAAGAATTGCTTCTGGCTGTTTACCAGCAGGAACGTAACTGTTTTTTACTTTTTCAAGCGCTGCCTTCCAATCATCGCCAAAACCTAATTCACGAGAAGCTTTCAACATTTCAGCATCGCACCATGCAAACTCTTTATTAGCTATATCAATCAACTCTTCTGGTGTATAAGGAATCATTTCTTGTTGCAATTGTTTAATCAGGTTGTCTCTTCCAGCCCTCACGCCTATAATACCCGACTTATCGGTTGGGGCACTAGTAATAGTTGATTTTGATTTAAAAACTGCCGCATAATTGGTTAGCGCTTCATCCAATGATTTCTGTGTTGTAGGAACCCACCAAGTAAACAATGGATCATAACCATTATAAAATTCTACAATGCTTTGAACTGTTTGTTTTAAATTATTTACTACAGCGTTTGCTGTTACAGCCAATTCTGTAGAGATGATCTTATCGGTATTTAGTTTTACTTGAAGTGCTTTTACTGTTGTAATGATTGATGCCCAATCTTTAGCAACAGTTTCACCATCTAATGGCAAGCCTCTTTGACGTTTTTCTTCTATAGCATAGATTGATGGAGCAAAAGGAATCCATTCATTTATTTTTTCTACATCAGCTGCTTCTTTTTCGAGCAGTCTCATTTTTTCATTTAAATCTCTTTTGAATAAGATATAATCTACTTTACATTCTTGCGAAAGACTATTGAAGTTTAAAGCACTTAATTTTTGAAGATATTCCTTCGTTAATTCTTGGAGGCGTTTATTTTTTCTAGGCGACCCTACAACATCGGCTGATGCAAATCCGCCGTTGGTTCTATTGTTTAAAGTTGGACTATAATACCTAATCAATACTCTATTATCAGCGCTATAGTTCTGCATGAGGTTGGGCATTTCTTGACAGGGTACAAAAACCTCTTTAGAAACTTGAGCATTAAGTTGATTGAATAAAACAAAGAAATTGCCAACAAAAAATACCAATAAAACTGATTGTTTTTTCATAAAGTAACATTGTATCATGTAACTTACAAAAAAAAGAAAATGAAAGAACAAAACTTTAAAAATCACAGTAGATTAGTAGCAGGTTGGCATGGACTTACTTTTTTATCAATCATTGCACTGCTAATTGGCTCAATTGTAAATCTGTGTAATTCGGCTCCAGAAAATTTGTATTCAGCCTCACTAATAGTCTTGGTTTCTGTATTATTTGTTTTGTTTTTTATATATGCTAGAGTTTTTGCGCTCAAAGCTCAGGACCGCGCCATTAGAGCAGAAGAAAATTTGCGATATTTTGTTTTAACAGGCAAACGCTTTCCATCGAATTTAAGAATTAGCCAAACAATTGCTCTGAGATTTGCAAGTGATGATGAGTTTGTAGCATTGGCAGAAAAAGCTGCAAAAGATGGATTATCTTCTAAAGAAATTAAGCAGTCTATTCAACAATGGAGAGCCGATCATCATAGAGTATAATTCATTTTTTGGTTTGTTCGCTATTTGCAAGTACATTTTCGTTAGTAATTTTTACATAATGTAACTGATATTTGGGTAATGAGTCTTTAGTACCATTTAATAGTCACTTACAATTGCATTGTATGCATTTGAACGAAACAATTATTACAAAACCAGATGTGTCAATAGGTGCAGAAACATTATTGCAACTAAAAACCATTACTCAAGAAGAGTCGCAAGTAATTGTGCATTGTAGCTATACTTCAGGGGGGTTTATGGATTTAATTAGAATATGGCCCACTACTTATTTAATTGATCAGGGATCTAGTCATAAAAGCAAATTGGTTCATGCAGAAAATGTAAGCATCGCTCCTATTTGGACAAGGTTGGAATATGGAGAAACCCGAGTGTTCACTTTAATTTTTGCTGGTCTTCCTAAAACTTGTACTGTTTTCGATTTTATAGAATCAGTACCAGAACCCAACGGTTTTGAAATTCGTAATATTCAAAGGAATACGGCGGATATTTATTTTGTGAACGTGAATCAATAAGGTTTATTCGAAAATTCTTAATGAGATATTTACTTATAATAGAATATTTTTTGGTGATATTCGTTTACCAATTTTTACTTCAAACCAGTCTTAGGTCTGTTAAAATAAATTAAATATGGTGCCAAATGAGATGTATTTTAAAAATATAACATTATTAGTTACTCATTTTAATAGAAGCAGTTCTTTGAGCCGATTGCTTGAAGCAATCGCAAAATTAAATGTTAGATTCGGAGAAATTGTAATTTCAGATGATTGCAGTTCAGATATGCATCTTCAAAAATTAATTGAGTTGCAGAAAATATATAATTATAAACTAATAACATCACCTGCCAATAAAGGCCTTCCTAACAACATCAATAAGGGTCAAGATGC
>JAYVRC010000427.1:0-4266 GCA_043776615.1 Sphingobacteriia bacterium | reverse complement strand
CCTGCTTTAATACTTTTGGAATAGCTGCAACAGGACCAATTCCCATTATGCGTGGATGCACTCCTGCAGAAGCACAATTTACCAATCTGCCGATTGGCTTTAATCCTAATTCCACAACCATTCTCTCACTCATTACTACTACAAAAGCTGCACCATCACTGGTTTGAGATGAATTTCCTGCTGTTACACTTCCAGTAACAGAAAAAGCAGCTTTTAATTTGTTTAACCCTTCTACAGTTGTATCAGCTCTTAATCCTTCATCAGTATCAACTATATAATTTCGAACAGCTTTCTTACCTTTTTCATTTACAAATGTTTCTTCCACATTAATTGGAATGATACCCGATTTAAAGAACCCGCTCTCAATAGCAGTTTTGGCTTTTTGGTGAGAGTTATAAGCAAAAACATCTTGATCTTCCCGCGAAACATTATATTCCTTAGCTACTGCTTCTGCAGTTAAGCCCATACTTAAATAATAGTCGGGTTCGTCTTTTGCAATTGCATATGATGGAACTGTTTTCCAACCAGCGGTAGGAACTAAACTCATACTTTCAGTTCCACCAGCAATAATACATTCGGCCATTCCAGTTCTTATTTTAGCTGTAGCCATTGCTATACTCTCTAGTCCACTTGCACAGTAACGATTAATAGTAATACCCGGCACTTCTATTCCTAGCGCTTTTGCAGCAATTATTCTACCAAATTGTAAACCTTGTTCTGCTTCAGGAACTGCATTGCCTACAATTAAATCATCTACTCTTTTGGCATCTAATTGAGGTATAGTTGCAACCAAACCTTTAATTACTTCAACAGCAAGATCATCGGGTCTGAAAAAACGAAATCCACCTTTTTTACTTTTTGTTACTGCAGTTCTAAATCCAGCTACTATATATGCTTCTTGCATAAAATTTAATTTGAGCTCAAATGTAGTAAAAATGATTAAAAGTTGTTTATGCAACTAAGTTAAGAATTCAGAAACTAAAAGCCGCTTTGCCCTCCCATTGAAAAAATGGGCCTATTTTAGCAAAAATTGCTGATTTGTATCAATTAATTAAAAATTTATTATTTCAATTCGACCCAGAAAAAGTACATTATTTTTCAATGGATTGTCTCAAAATGGCCTGTTCACTTGGATTACCAGATAGGCTTATCAGAAATTCCTTCCAGTACCAAACTAATGATCTTGAAAAAACACTATTTGGTCTCAATTTTACAAATCCTGTTGGTTTAGGAGCAGGATTCGATAAAAATGCCTCCTATCTTAATGAATTAGAGGCACTTGGGTTTGGATTTGTAGAAATTGGCACAGTTACTCCATTAGCCCAAACTGGTAATGAACAACCAAGATTATTCAGGCTTCCTGAAGAAAAAGCATTAATAAATAGAATGGGCTTTAATAATGAAGGAGTTAATGCAATAAAAAAGCGATTAATAAATTGGAATAGCAATAAAATCGTTACCCAAAAAAGCAACTTAATAGTGGGTGGAAATATTGGAAAGAATAAAATAACACCAAATAAGGATGCTTGGAAAGATTATAAAATATGCTTTAATCAACTTCATGATGAAGTAGACTATTTTGTAGTAAATGTAAGCTCTCCAAATACGCCAGGTTTAAGAGAACTCCAAGAAAAAGAAGCGCTCAGAAAAATTTTTACCGAATTACAAAATGACAATGCAGGAAAGAAAAATCCAAAGCCTTTGTTATTAAAAATTGCCCCGGATTTGACAAAAGAACAATTAGATGATATTGTTTCATTAGCAATTGAAGTAAATTTAAGCGGACTTGTAGCTACAAATACCACCATTGATAAAACAATGCTTAATAAAAATTCTTCTGCATTATGTGAATCTTTTGGAATGGGTGGCTTGAGTGGAAAGCCTTTACAGAAAAGATCAACGGAGGTAGTGCAATACCTCTCACAACAAACCAATAAACAATTACCAATTATAGCTAGTGGTGGCATTTTTAAAGGTAATGACGCAGCAGAAAAAATACAAGCTGGCGCTTCATTGGTCCAGGTGTGGACAGGCTTTGTTTATGAAGGCCCAGCAATAGTAAAAAATATTTGCACTCATTTAGCTAAAAATTATAAATGATATCCAACACTTATATTTACTTTTTAATATTAAATTAATGGAAAATTTATTTACAACTGAAAGTCTGATTAGCTTTTTGGTATTAACCTTATTAGAAATTGTTTTAGGGATTGATAATGTAATTTTTGTAAGTATTATTTTAAATAGACTTCCAAAAGCACTTCAACCAAAAGCACGACTAACCTGGATGATTACTGGTATTATTTCTAGAACAATTTTATTATTTGGACTGAGTTGGTTATTGGCACAGAAAGGCAAATCTGTTTTTAGTTTTATAGGTAAGGATTTTGACTTAGCTAGTTTAGTAATGATCGCTGGAGGCTTATTCTTAATATATAAAACAGTAAAAGAAATTCATCATAAACTAGAGGGCGAAGAAGATGCAGCTGCTGGTATTGCTAAAAAAGAGTTGGGTTTAAGTAGTGCAATTGTACAAATAATTTTGATTGATATGGTATTCAGTTTTGATAGCATTATTACTGCTGGTGGAACTGCAAAACATGTTGAGGTAATGATTACTTCCGTTGTTATTGCAATGATCATTATGTTTTTATTTAGTCCAAAAATAGCAGCATTTATTCACAAACACCCTACTTTGAAAATGTTGGCAATGTCTTTTTTAGTAATGATAGGGTTTGTGCTTTTAGTTGAAGGATGGGATGCAGAAGGTTCACATAATTTACATTTAAAAAACTATGTTTATTTCGCTATGGCATTTTCATTTGGTGTAGAAATCCTTAATATGCGTATGTTAAAAAAAGGAAGAAAACCGGTAGAATTGAGAGAACCAATTTTAGTTGAAGATGAAGTAAATCAAAGTGATTTGGCTAAATAAAAAAATATTAAAAAGTAAACCTGAAGCTTCCAAATATTCCAAAACGATTAAGTGATTCGTTGGCAATTGGCTTAGGTGCAACTCTCCAAACAAAATCTATTCTAAAAAATTTGAAGATATTGTCTACGCCTGTGCCAACTTCAACATACATATTATTGTCGAGCGATTTATAAGGATAGTTACCAATAAAATTGAGCTTTTTATTATCATCCGATAAATTAGACCAAACCCCTTTTACGCTCCAAAATTGTCTGAATTTTAATTTTCTAGTAATTGGTATAAACCTAAACAAACCATTTCCAATGTTGTGCTCAATATTAAATCCAGTATACTCATCAGCAATAAACTCGAACTGATTCATTAAATTAAATGCGTACTTATTGTAATAGTACAATTCATTACCAGGCAAAATATCTAAAAATTGATAAGGTATTGCGCCGAAAATTTTTCCAGCAAAAATATTCCAATACAATTTGCCATATGGTGCAACACTCATGTTATGAGATACGGTAAAATCAATTTTACTATACTCATTGGTTGAATTAAAAACGCCTGCCCATCCTTTAGTATAGGCTAATGTTACAATAGGACGCTTACTACCTAAACTTCTTCTTACAAAATTGTCTTCCAAAAACCTTTCTTGATAAGCATACCTAATTTTGATCATTGTTTCAAATGAGTGAAATGGATTAGAAAGATTCTTTGGATCTGCATTTACACTTTTAAACAACGTTTCGATTGGTAAATTTTGTAAGGCTTGATACTTTTTATCAATTGCAGCTATTTCAAATGAGTAGCCCGAGCCTGTTTCTTTAAAAAGCTCTAGCTTAGTTTCTTTTATTGCTTGAAATTTAAATGGAATACTTGGTCTACGAAAAACAGTTGCAAAAATATTATCATTGCCCAACTGATCATAATATAACTGCCGGTTATCTATATCGCTTTTATAAGAAAACCCAATATAACTCCACGTTTCTTTATTTAATAAATACTTTACTTGTGCCTTACCTTTAAATAGGCCATCATTTACTCCATAAGCTAAGTAACCGCCAAAATTCCATTTTTTACTGAACCCTTTATTGGTATACATATCAAATCTAAATCTTGGCCCTTCCCAAGCGTTTCCACTTATCCAATAAAACCAAGGGCCTAATTTAATATTACCAAAATCCTTTGTTCCTCTTACTGCAATTTTAAGGGCATCTCTATAAAATATGTACGTAGGGTTTTTATTCAAAGTATCCAACACTTTGTAAACCGTTTGTTCATTTTTATTCAGAGGTTCATGCCTTCTAGATAACCAAAATGAATCAGTAAAATTATTTCCATTT
>JAYVRC010000426.1:0-4274 GCA_043776615.1 Sphingobacteriia bacterium | reverse complement strand
GACTTGTTAGTGATGGGGGTGTGCATTCTCATACCAGTCACCTTAATGCAATTTGTACTGTTTGTAAAGCAGAAGGGTTAACCAATGTTTTTTTACATGCATTTACTGATGGTAGAGATACTGATCCTAAAAGCGGTTTATCTTTTGTGTCGTCGGTTGAAAATCATATGAAGGAAACAACTGGTATTATTGCTTCTGTTTCGGGCAGGTATTATGCTATGGACAGAGATAAGCGTTGGGAAAGAGTAAAATTGGCATATGATTGTTTGGTAAATGCAAAAGGGAATACTGCTATTTCTGCAACTGAAGCAATTAACAACTCTTACTCCGCTGGCAAAACCGATGAGTTTATTTTACCTACAATAATACTACAACCAAATGGTGAACCAGTAGCTATCATTGAAAACGGAGATGTAGTAATTTGTTTCAACTTTAGAACAGATCGTTGCAGAGAAATTACGGAAGTGCTTACCCAGAAGGATTTTCCGGAGTTTGAAATGAAACGCCTCGATTTGCATTATACTACAATGACGCTCTATGACCATAAATTCAAGCATGTGTCGGTGATATTTGAGAATGATAATTTAAACAATACAATAGGCGAAGTATTAGCAAATAATGGTAAAAAACAATTAAGGATAGCTGAAACAGAAAAATACCCGCATGTAACTTTCTTTTTTAGTGGGGGAAGAGAAGAACCTTTTGAAGGTGAAAGCAGAATAATGGTTCCATCGCCTAAAGTAGCTACTTATGATTTACAGCCAGAAATGAGTGCAAGGGAAATTACTGCTAAACTGCTTCCCGAAATTGTTAAAGAATCGGCCGATTTTATTTGTTTGAATTTTGCTAACACAGATATGGTGGGCCATACTGGTATTTTTTCGGCTGCTATTAAGGCTGCAGAAACAGTGGACGATTGTGTAAGGCAAATTGTTACGGCGGCGCTTATTCATGACTACACCATTTTTTTAACAGCCGATCACGGCAATGCAGATTTCATGATTAATGAAGATGGATCACCTAATACTGCACATACATTAAACCTTGTACCATTATTTATTATAGATCAAAATTGGCATGGAAAAATTAATAGTGGTAAATTGGGTGATATTGCGCCAACTATTTTACATATGATGGGACTAAATATTCCACCAGAAATGAAAGGAAATATATTGACCAACAATTAATTATAACAGTATGAAATTTGTAAAAAGAATTGGGTTTGTTTTACTCATTATTTTTTTAGTATTACAAGCATTTAGACCAGTAAAAAATAACAGTGAAAATAAAGAAAATGATATTTCAACTATTTATCCTGTTCCTGAAAATGTACAACAAATATTTGTTAAAGCTTGTAATGATTGTCATAGTAACAGTACCGAATATCCTTGGTATTCCAATATTCAACCAGTTGCTTGGTGGTTAGATGATCATATCAAAGAGGGAAAAAGAAAATTCAATTTAAACGAATTTGCAAAATATAGAATTGCACGACAGTATAAAAAACTAGAAGAATGTATTGATGAGATAAAAGAGGGCGAAATGCCACTTGAGCCATATACTTTTATTCACAGTAAGGCCAAGTTAACTACTGAAGAAAAAGAAATTATTTTCGACTGGGCAACCTCCGTACGCGATTCTATAAAAGCAAGATATCCTGCTGATTCATTGGTTATTAAAAAGAAAAAATAAGATTGATTACTGCTAAAAAAATATGTGCTATTTTTCTTTTCGGAATTCAAATAATTCCGATAGTATTATTTTTTTCTATTCAATTAAATCGACTATTTATACAATTCGAAATGAAGGAAAAGCTTGAAGCACAATCTTTACAAAGAATTGTTGTAGTTAATCATTCAATTAATTGGGTAAAGGAAGATGCTGAACTTATTATTGACGGACAATTATTTGATGTTCATTCAATTAATAAATTGAGTAATGGAAAAGTGGAGATATTTGGTTTAACTGATATAAAAGAAGATCAATTAAATACGCAAGTTGAGTTGCTAATAAAGCATAAAAATAGACTGCAAGCCATGTTGGCTAAATTAATTGTGGCTCAATCTATTGGAATTGTTGATCAACCAACTGAAGCATTTTTTTTGACTAAAAATCTTCCTTCAAAATATGCAGTACTTCATTGCAAATGCATAAAATCTACTTTAGATATAATAACTCCTCCGCCTCGACAAGTATAATGGTTTAAATTTTATTTATTTCATCCATTATTTGTATACTGTTTATACAACAGTACCTATTTCAATTACTATACTAATGAGAAAATACTTATTGCTGGGAATGATATTGGCAAATGTGCAAACAATCATTGCCCAAGAGAAAAAAGACACCATAAATAACAACATAACTTCACTAAATGATGTGGTAGTTTATGCTAATAAATTTGCAGAAAAATACAAGCGAATTGCACAAACAGTAGCTGTTATTAAAACGAAAGAGCAGTTAAATTATCAAACCAACACAGCCGATTTATTAATTAATTCTGGTAAGTTATTTGTGCAAAAAAGTCAGCAAGGCGGCGGAAGTCCTGTTATTAGAGGATTTGAGGCAAGTCGGATACTCTTAATGGTAGATGGTGTTCGACTAAATAATGCCATTTATAGAGCTGGCCATTTACAAAATATAATTACAATCGACAATATGGTATTGGATAGGGTGGAAGTATTGTATGGTCCGTCATCAACTTTATATGGAAGTGATGCACTTGGTGGAGTTGTAAGTATGTTTACTAAAAACCCTTTACTTTCTGCAACTAACAAAACTGCAATTACTGGGTCTGCAACAGTAAGGTATACAAGTGTTGTAAACGAAAACAGGGGCAATATTAGTTTAAATATTGGCGGTAAGCAATGGGCATCACTTACATCTGTTACCTATGGTTCTTATGGCGATTTAATTCAAGGAAACAATCGGCTTGATGCTTATCCAAATTTTGGCAAAAAAGATTTTGTTGTTCAACGAATTGGTGGAGTAGATTTGGCAATTGTTAATCCGAATCCTAATCAACAAACTCAGTCGAGGTATAAACAAGTTGATGTTACTCAGAAATTTTTATTTCAACCTTCAGATAAAATACAACATTTAGTTAACCTTCAATTTTCTAATACAAATGATATTCCTCGTTATGATCGTTTAACTGAAAAGTCAGCTACTAATGTGCCTGTTTTTGCCGAATGGTATTATGGCCCACAAATTAGAAATTTAGCTTCCTATCAGTTTTCTGCTAATGAACAAGAAGGTTTTTTTAAAGATATTAAAGTAATAGCAAGCTATCAAGATTTAGAAGAAAGTAGAATTCAAAGGAGGTTTCAAAGTACTAATAAAGATTTTCGTTGGGAGCGAATAAATATTTTTGGATTATCGTTAGATGCCAAGCATTATAGTGGAAAGAATGAAATTCATTTTGGCGCCGAAAGTTATACCAATTTTGTACGATCAACTGCAGAGCGAATAAACATTGCTTCTGGTGCCACTTCTCGAATTACTACTAGGTATGCTGATGGCCCAACTACATTATCTAATAATGCCATCTATGCTCAACAAACTTACAAGTTTAGTGATGCATGGACGTTGAATGATGGACTTCGTTTTAACTTAATTAAAATGGATGCAAGATTTGTTGATACTGCGCTTACAAAATTTCCATTTACAAGAGCTCAACAAAGCAATGCAGCAGTTACTGGTAATATTGGATTGGTATACGCTAGTTCTAAAGATTTAAGAATTGCTTTTTTATTAAATAGCGGCTTTCATTCACCAAACGTTGATGATCTTTCAAAAGTATTTGATAGTAGAACTGGAATAGTGGTTGTACCAAACACCAATATTAAACCTGAATACACGTATAATGCAGAAATTAATCTGAATAAATATGGAAAGCAATTAAGTTATGGTGCTTCTGTTTTTTATACTTTATTTAGTAATGCAATGGTGTTAGATAAGTTTCAATTTAACGGACAGGATAGTATATTTTATAGTGGAGTAAAAAGTCAAGTATTTGCTATGCAGAATAAAGCCAAAGCAACTGTTTTTGGATTTAGCGTAAATGCAAGCTATAATTTAACAAAAGGAACTTCTTTGGATGGAGTAGTAACTTATACAAAAGGAACCTTTACAGATCAAAATAATATTTCTGTACCATTAGATCATATTCCACCTGTGTACGGTCGTTTTGCAATAAAGCATGTTGCAAGTAATTGGAATGCAGAATTGTATGGATTATTTAATGGTTGGAAGCGATTAGCCAACTATAATCC
>JAYVRC010000425.1:0-4293 GCA_043776615.1 Sphingobacteriia bacterium | reverse complement strand
TACTTAAATAAAATAGAATCATTTTTTAACGAAGAATAAAATGAAATATATTTTATTGTTTTTATTCTTATTTGTAACAGTATCAATAACTGCTCAGCAAAATATTTCACGTGATAAATCTAAATTCGGAATTATTATTGGTAATTTGATAGAAGCTAAAAATGGAAAAGCCGTGCCTTTTGCACGAATTGATCTTTATTTTACATCTGCTGATACTATTTTAAGTTCGACCATTTCTGATAAAAATGGATCTTTTGAGTTTGCCAATCTTGGTTTTGGTTTTTATACAATTAGCGCTAAGACAATGAGTTTAGCAGTTACCCAAATTGATAGTATTTACTTGCGTGTAGACCGTTACGATTTTAATATTGGGGATGTTAAAATGAAAGAGGTTAGTAATATACTAACTGAAGTAATAGTGTATTCAGAGAAGCCTTTAATAGAAAACAAAGATGATAAACTTACCTATAATATTGGTGAAAGTGCATTAAGTGCTGGTTCAAGCACTGCGGAAATTTTAAAAAATATTCCATTAATTAACAACGATCCTACAGGAAAAATTTTATTGAAAGGGAAAGAACCTAAAATTTTAATAGACGATAAGCCCACAGACCTTTCGCCTCAACAATTACAAGATTTATTAGAAAGTCTTCCAGGAAGTAGTATCGAAAAAATTGAAGTGATGACCAATCCACCACCCCAATATGCAACAGAAACAGGTGGAGTAATTAATATAATTACAAAAAAAGGGAAAATTGGTTGGGTAGGAAGACTTAGCATGAGTGCTGGAACTAGGGGGGAAGGAAATTTTTCTGGCAATATTAGCTATCGAAATAAAAAAATATCTATCAATCAAACAATCGGAACTGGGGTTAGTCAACTTAACGGCAATAGTTATAGTAACAGAACTAATTTTTATACCGACTCTACCAATTTCTTTAATACAACAGGAAAGTTCACTAATAAAAATATTCGCCCTAATCTAAGAACGCAAGTAGACTATGAATTGAATAAAAATAATCAAGCAGGATTTGTTTATCAAGGCAATCTTAATTATTTTGATAATTTGAGTAAAAGCGAATTCACCAATATCAATAGGAACCAGCAAGTGTATAAAGTGAGTACACGAGAAAACAAAAGTGAGGGAGATGGTTATACACATAGTGTAACATTATCGTATACTCATAAAGGGAAAAATTTGGCAGAAGTACTTAGATTTTTTGTTATAGGAAATACCAGTAAAAATGATAATGATCGAGATTTTTTTCAGCAATTTTTAAATCTTAATTATGTGCCAACTGGTGTTGACTCAACACAAACACAGTTTTTCGATAGCAAAAATAGTTCTTTAACTATTAGGCTTGAATATACTAAGCCTCTGAAACATAAAGGGAACAACTTTTCTGGCGGGTTCAATTATTTATTATCTGATTTTCACAATAGGTTAAATACAAGTTTTCTTAGAAAGTCGGATGGAGTTTATTTGCCCAATGATTTGCTTAGTAATGATTTTATATTCAAACAAAAAATATTTACAATCAGGGCTGGATATAGTTTCTTGTTTGCAAAAAATATTAGACTATCTGCCGGTGCCCAAGCCGAAAATACGCAAATGGGTTTTAATTTTATTAAGGCTAATGTAAATGACGTTAGTAATAATTATTGGAATGTATTGCCCAGTATAACCTTGCGTAAAGAGTTTGATAAATCAAAAAACACCTCTTTGGTTTATCGAGCAACAATAAGAAGACCAGGCATTGGTGAATTAAATCCGAACATTGATTATGCCGACCCATATAATTTACGTTATGGTAACCCATTTTTACTACCTACTTTATCTCATAATTTTGATTGGAATTTTAGTTGGGTAAAAGGAAAATATTATATTAATACTTCATTAGGTTATAATAAATTACAGAATGTTTTTAATAGTATTCGGTCGTTAATAGATGGAGGTAAAACAGTTGTTACTTGGTTAAATATTGCTGATCGAAATGAATATGAAGCAAGTGCATTTGGAGGATATACATTTAGTAAACAGTTTAGAATGAATGCTAGCGTTGGTTATACTTTTAATGAATATAGTGAACGAGAAAAGCTTTTGTATTTATATCAAAATGGAAGCACATTTTATTCAAGTGTGAATTACACTTATACACCCTCTAATGTTTGGAATTTTGAGGGCAATGCAAGGTTTAACAGTTTTGCCGATCCGCAGGGTAGGAGTAGAAGTAATATTAGTTTGAACCTTGGTGTACAACGTAAGTTTTTTGATCGGCGATTGGTAATAGCTTTAAATATGATAGATCCTTTTACTCCACAACAATTTTTAACTATTACACGAGGCAAGCAGTTTACGATTGAAAGTATAAATTCTACCACCACAAGAAATTACCGACTTTCTATTAGTTATCAGCTCAATAAATTGGTACAAAAAAGTTCGTTGACTGATAAGCAGAAAATGAACATTTTAGATAAATTGAAAACTAAAAAACCTAATGAATAGCTTTTTGTTTGATTCTTGTGTTTAACCAACTATTTTTAATTGGCACCAACCATTCTGTCATCAACATTTTTTTAGTTGCAATAAGGTTGTTGAAATACAATGTATCTTCTTCGATAAATTTATTTTCGAATGCATAATTCAATTGACTTAATGGAAGCATTTGTAGTTTATCATGAATGATAAATGCCAAGCTCTGACGATTAAATAAATCGACTTTACATTTTTGCTCAATAGCTTTTATAGCATGCACTGAGCTATCGGTACTGCACCCACCAACAGTTGCAGCAGTTTCATCTGCCATTAGAATAATGAATTGTCCAAAAAATAAATTGGCATAACCTTTTACTTTGGCGCCATGACTATTCCAATTATCAATAAATTCAGTAAGGATATCTTCAATATCAAAAGCTTCACTCATGGTAAATAATCTGCTGCTCTGGTAAATCCATACTTTAGAATTATCAGAAAAATCAGCAGGAATATGTTGTTGGTAATTTAAATCCATCATAATTATTTTATTGCATGCTTGCTGCTATCATTTCGGCAACGTCTAATACACCCACTTCATTTTCTTTTTCTCTGTTCTTTACTCCATCAGACATCATGGTATTGCAAAACGGACAAGCAGCAGCAATAAAATTAGCGCCAGTTGCTAAAGCTTCATCAGCGCGTTCCATATTAATGCGTTTATCGCCAGGTTCATCTTCTTTAAACATTTGTGCTCCTCCAGCACCACAACATAAACCATTGCTTTTGCAACGTTTCATTTCAACCAATTCGGCATCCAATGCTTCTAACACTTTTCGAGGCGCTTCATAAATATTATTGGCTCTTCCTAAATAACAACTATCGTGGTAAGATATTTTCTTTCCCTTAAACTCTCCGCCTTCTTTCATTTTTATTCGGCCTTCGTTTATGAGTGTTTGTAATAAAGTAGTATGGTGAATTACTTCGTAATTTCCGCCAAGTTCCGGGTATTCATTTTTAAGCGTATTAAAACAGTGCGGACAAGTAGTCACAATTTTCTTTATGCCATATCCATTCAACACTTGAATATTTTGATAAGCCATCATTTGGAATAAGAATTCATTTCCTGCTCTTCTTGCAGGGTCGCCAGTGCAAGCTTCTTCCTTCCCTAAAATGGCAAACTTAATTCCAACTTTATCTAAAATAGTAGCAAATGCTTTGGTAACTTTTTGAGCTCTTTGATCGAAGCTGCCTGCACATCCTACCCAAAATAAAACCTCAGGCATTTCACCTGCAGCTAACATATCTGCCATTGTATTAACCTTCATTGCTCTTATTTGTACAAAAATAAGAAGAATAGTGTAAGAAATAGATGGATAGTTCGTCTAGATTTGTAAAATGCAAACACTCATATTCATTATGCTTGGATTTACAGTAAGTTTTCTAGGCCAGTTACCATTGGGTAATATGAGTTTTACAAGTACACAAATTGGTTTGCAAGAAGGGTTTAAAAAAGCTTGGGAATTTGCAATTGGAGTAGCATTTATAGAAATGGTGTATTTGAGGTTTGCCTTAACTGGAATGGCGTGGGTAACAGAACACAGAAACTGGTTCTTAGCATTAGGTTGGCTTACCGTAGTATTATTTTTGGTACTTGGAATTATGGCTTTTGTAACTGCAAAAAAGCAAACAAAAGATAAAAAATCACTTGTATTAAACAATAAACTACATCGCTTTTTTTTAGGGTTGATGATGAGTGCTTTAAACCCTGTACAAATTCCTTTTTGGTTTTTATGGACTTCCACTTTGTTTCAAAATGG
>JAYVRC010000424.1:0-4305 GCA_043776615.1 Sphingobacteriia bacterium | reverse complement strand
TAAATGCTCCCTGATCATTTGCAGAAACACCTTGGGTAGTTCCTTTTACACGAACCGATGCACCTGCAATTGATTTTCCATCTGGATCGGTTATTTTGCCTGTAATGGTTCTGTTTTGTGCACTAAGATGTAGCGCAGATAGTACCACACACAGAAATAATGTGACTAGTTTTCTCATTTTTTTCAGTTTTTTAATTTAAGTAGCGCGAAATTAGTTAAAGAATTGGTAAACAAACAGTAATTGTGCTTGATTTGTTTAAAATTAATTGCAATTCACCGATTAATTGGGATCAATTAACCACAATCAACAATAAAGTTGGGATTGAAATATTACATTAAAAATTTATAATATTTCTAACTCGGGTTAAATCTTCTGAAGTTATTTTTGGGTAAGTACAGTAAGGTCAATTTTCTCATGTTCATTTTTTTTAGTTAAGAATATTTTAAGTATAGGCAGCGATTGTTAAAATTTTGCTGCATTTATTAATAAAAATAATTATAGCTGTTAGCTATAATTATTCACATAATCACCCTATTTTTTGCCTGAAGTGCTGATAATCAATACTGGAAGAAGTACTAAATTTGTTATAGTACCTACCACTAATGTTAATGAAGTAAGCCAACCTAATGCTTTTGTTCCTCCAAAATCACTGAAACAGAATATAACAAAACCAGCTATCAGCACCAAAGAAGTATAAATAATACTAATACCAGTATGACGTATAGTTTGTACTAATGTTGGTGCTACTTCCCCATTTTGTACGGGTAATTCTTGCTTATAATTAATTAAAAACCTGATTGTTACATCTATAACTATACCTAATGCAACGCTAAAAACCAATACTGTAGATGGCTTTAAAGCAATTCCAGCCCAACCCATAACTCCTGCAGTTATAATCAACGGTATTAAATTGGGTATTAAAGAACAAATTAGAATCCTAAAAGACCTAAACAAATAAAACATACATAGTGTAATCAACAAAAATGCCCAAAATATGCTCTCCTTTAATCCCTTTATTATAAAACTAGATCCCTCTAAAAAACTAACACTACTACCTGTAAAACTCACTTTATAGTTAGTTGTATCGAAAATTTCGGCTGATTTTTTCTCAAATTGTTGTAATAATAGCGGCAATTTAACACTTCCAATATCTTTCATATTTACACTGATCCTTGCCTTTTGCTTGTTGCTATCAATAAAATTATTCAACAACTTAGTTAAAGGAGTTGAAGCTTTTAAGGTACTTGGTTTTTGAGATTTTAAATATGGACCAATAAACGCCAAATCCGATTCATAAGGAACCGCATAGCTCAAGCTGTCGCCATCATAAAATGCTTGCTTTGCAAATTTCAATCCTTCAACAAATGAAAGCGGACGAGCGCACGCTGCATTAGCAGCTAAGTAAGTAGAAAACTCATCAATTTTAGCAAGCGGTTTTGTTGATCGAAATAACCCATTTTTCTTTTTTGTATCTACCACTATTTCTAAAGGCATCACTCCACCAAAATTTTGTTCAAACCATTTTAAGTCTGTATAAATAATATCTTTTTTTGGTAAATCATCTACAATAAATCCTTCACTTTTAATTCTGAAGACACCAAGTATTGCTATTGTAGTAATTATAATTGTAACCCCATAAACCAATTTTGTATGATGAAAAGCCCATTGTTCTACTTTCACCAATATTTTCGCTAAAAAAACATTATCCAAATAATGGGTGTGCTTTTCTTTTGGAGAAGGCAAAAAACTTAACACAGGAGGAATAAAGATTAATGAGATAAAAAATAACATTAAAATATTAATACCTGCAACTGCTCCAAACTCTTTTAATAAATCACTTTTTGTTAAAGCAAACACTGCAAAACCAATAGCAGCAGCTATATTACAAAACAATGTAACAATGCCCATTTTACCCACCATATTCACTAAAGCCTCATTTTTATTACCCAATTCTCTGAATGATGTATGGTATTTATTTAAAAAATATATGCAATTGGGTACGCCAATTACCACTACCAATGGAGGAATTAATGCTGTTAATAAAGTAATCTTATATCCTAATAAAACCAATGTTCCAATACTCCATACTACCCCCATCCCTACTACCAATAAACTCATGATCATTGCGCTAAATGATCTAAAGAAAATAAAAAGTGTAATTGCAGATAACAATAATGAACCAATTAAAAACCAGTTCATTTCACGTTTAATTCTATCTCCTATAACTGTTCGTATATATGGTAACCCACTTAAATGGAGTTGAGTATTAGTGGTTGTTTCAAACCTCTTTGTTACAGAAACAATATTATTAATCATTGTTGTTCTGTACTTGCTATTAATTGTATCCTTATCAACAGAAACTGCCATTAAATATGCATCAGTTGTTGGATTATACAATAGAGATTTATAAAAAGGAAGATTTTCAAATACAGCTTTATCCTTGTCCAAATCCGTTTGATTTATGTAAGGATAATTGAATATTTTTTGAGGAATTAACAGCTGATTAATTGTATCATTCTTCAAATCAATTGCTTGCGGAACACTCAAAACATCTTTTACTCCTGGTACTTTTTTTAAATCAGCGTGTAATTTAGTAACCGAATTAAAATAAGGAACTTTAAAAAACTGTTTAGAGTTAACTCCTATTACTAAGGTATTCCCATCGGAACCAAACTGTTTTAAAAAGTTTTGATACTCAATATATTTTGGATTGTCGGTTGGCAATGCCCTAGTAAAATCATAGCTCAATTGCACTTTGCTTGCATACCATCCCATCAATGCAGTTGTAACTACAAGAACCACCAATAAACCAACCCGAAAACGCAGAATCAACCTACCTAACTTAAACCACATGATTATACAAATGATGAGTTACAAAGAAACTAAAAAACTATTGATTTCTATTTCAAACTTAAAAATGGATTAATTACCCCGATATTTCATCGTAATTCTTGTATCAACCATGTTTAAATAAATAGGCAAATTCTTAGAGGTATTCTATGTGGGATTAGCTGTTTATATTATCACTGAATAAGCTATTAGCTGACAAATAATTCCTGCAAATAATCCTGAATAGATTTCTTTAACTGAATGATCACTAACCAATAGCCGAGCAGAACAAACCAAGCCCGTTATAATTAATGCAATACTTATATGAATTCCATTTGCAATTTGATAATGAAAAGAACATAGTATAACTGCTGCTACCAAACCTCCTACTCCCATAGCATGCATGCTTATTTTATAATAGTTATTCATTGTTAGTCCAACTACAGTAGCAATAAAAATACCCATGAAAAAATACTTCAGTGCATCAGGTTGGTCAGTAAAATTTCTGCTTAAATAATACATCCACCAATAAAAGAACATAGTAATAATATAAGGTACTATTCTTTCTTTTTGGGTACGCAAAAAAATACTTTCGCTGAACTTTAATCGCCACAATAAAAACACAGCAAAAGAAGGAAAGAATGCGGTTAACCAAAATACACCAAACAATCTCATTTTTAATTGCCAATCGGTAATGCCAGCAAATTCATAGGGAAACTGATACATTAAATAAACAAAAAAATAAGTAGGAATAAATATTGGATGAAAAATATAGGACAATAGCTTGCCTAATATCGATACTATTTTGTTGGGTGAATGATTGGCTGTTAATTCGTTATTCTGCATTACGGCATTAGACATAGAATTCTGGATTTCGGGATTTAGTCATTGCAGCATTGGTTATTAACTATAATTCTTTTCTTAGTCTAGCTACAGGAACATTTAATTGCTCACGATATTTAGCCACCGTTCTACGGGCAATATTATATCCTTTTTCTTGTAGCATATCAGTTAATACTTCATCGCTTAATGGTTTTCGTTTGTCTTCTTCTTTGATAATATTGCTTAATATTTTTTTAACTTCTCTTGTACTTACTTCTTCCCCACTATCGGTACTTAAAGATTCGCTAAAGAAAAATTTAAGTCTATATGTTCCAAATTCAGTTTGAACGAATTTACTATTAGCAACCCTACTTACAGTTGAAATATCTAAAAAAGTTAATTCGGCAATATCTTTTAAAATCATTGGATGCAAAGTAGTTTCGTCGCCAGTAAGAAAAAACTCTTGCTGGTGTTTCATAATTGCGCTCATAGTTCCAATTAAAGTATCCTGCCTTTGCTTAATCATATCGATAAACCATTTGGCAGAATCAATCTTTTGCTTAATAAAAAGCACGGCTTCTTTCTGTCGCTTGTCTTTTTTACTTCCCTTCTCGTAATCTTTTAGCATATCGCGGTAACCATCACTAATTCTG
>JAYVRC010000423.1:0-4306 GCA_043776615.1 Sphingobacteriia bacterium | reverse complement strand
TTATTTGATCACTGTACAACTTATTAGTGAGAGATACTACTGTTTGTTTTTTATTGGGCGAAACAATAGTGGCGTTATATTGGATACCCTTTCCATTTGTAAGGGCAAGTATTGCGCCTTCATTCATTCGCAATACTTGAACACAATGTTTACTTGTATCTTCCGACAGCTTGAAGATACTTGGCTGATCAGGTAAAACAGCTTCGTAAAAAAAAGGAATTTGAATTTTATTAATCATTCCTATTCGCTTTGATTGCTAAAATGGAGCATCTTGGTCGAGACCTTCATCAAATTCTCCTCCATTCATTTTACTGCCTTTTTGAATATAAAACTTTGCTCCATCTCCAGATGATCCACCAGACGAAGCGAGGTTTGGAGTGATGGGTTTCCAGCCATTTCCTCCCCTTTCATTGGCATCAACTTCTTCAAATCGCTGAATGGCTAAGTTAGCCCTTAAATGAATTGTATCTAACGAACCATTTCTATGTTTTGCAATACGAATATGAGTTTCGCCAGAATTACTCTCCCCATTCTCATTGTTATTTATTTCATGGTATTCTGGTCTGTAAATAAACATTACCATATCGGCATCTTGCTCAATTGCACCCGATTCTCTCAAATCACTTAATTGCGGCATTTTACTTTCCTTACGAGTTTCAACAGCGCGACTTAATTGACTTAATGCAATTATTGGAACATTTAATTCTTTAGCTAATGCTTTTAAATTGCGTGAAATATTACTAATCTCTTGTTCACGGTTTCCGCCTTTATCAGAGGTTCCACTCATCAATTGTAGGTAATCAATAATAATTAAACCAACTTTGTGTTTGTTTACAAGTCTTCTTGCCTTTGCCCTAAATTCAAAAATATTTAAAGCTGCTGTATCATCTATATAAATAGGCGCTATCTCTAATTTTTTTATCCCCTTACTATGCAACTGCTGGTATTCATGATCTTCTAGTTTACCCCTACTAATTTTTTCCATAGGCACTTCACTCTCGGCACTTAAAATTCTTTGAACCAACTGTGCAGCACCCATTTCTAAAGAAAAGAAACCAACAGGCGTAGGTTTGGTAGGGTGCAGTGCTGCATTACGTGCTAGGTTTAAAGCAAAGGCAGTTTTACCAACCGCAGGGCGTGCTGCAAGAATAATTAAATCGGTTGGCTGCCATCCGTAAGTAACCCTATCAAGTTTGCTAAACCCACTCGGAATTCCAGAAATTTCGTCTGTTTTAGTTCTTAATTCATCAATACGGTTAATGGTTTTAATCAGCACATTGCCAATATCTTCAAAATTCTTTTTCAAATAATTATTGGTAATATTAAACATCAATGTTTCACTATGGTCTAGTAAATCAAAAACATCGGTACTGTCTTCATATGCATCACCAATAATTTCTCCACTTATACGAATCAATTCTCGTTGAATAAATTTTTGCAAAACAATCCTAGCATGTGCATCAATATTTGCAGTAGAAACAACTGAGTTGGTTAATTTAGTAACAAAATAAGGACCGCCAACAATATCTAATTTCTCCTGCATTTTTAATTCCTCAACTACAGTAAGAATATCTATAGGAACACTTTTATTTTGCAATGATTGCATTGCTTCAAAAATGAATCTGTGCGCATCTACATAAAAACATTCAGGTTTGATGATTTCTGTTACCGTATCAAATGCACTTTTTTCTAGCATGATAGCACCTAAAACAGCTTCCTCTAATTCCTTGGCTTGTGGAGGAACTTTTCCATAAACCATTGTACTCAAATCAACTGATGTTTTTCTTCTTTTTCTATCTTTATTTAAACTGGTAATATCCATTGGTTAATAAATACTTTGAGGTTAGTAAAACGCTCTTGATTTGTTAAAAAATATTGCTTTGTTAAGAAATTGTTTCTTCATCAACAAAGGGGAGCGAATATAGATGGAACTATTTGGTAGTAGAAATAAAATGTGAATCTATATTATTCCACAGCCTAATAAGGGGTTATTAACAGTAAAATTTTCCCTATTCACACAATTTACAACGGTTATCCCCTATTTTCAAAAGTTTTGCGCTTTTATTTGAGGAAATTAACAAAGCGATGTGCAGAAAGATTTTTACAAAAAACAGGGATTTATTCCCATACTTTGTTTAACTAAGCAAACAACCTTCTACTATCTTCCATCCAATTGAAAACCTTATTTTTGCCAACTTACTAAGCAGCAACAGTATATGACAATTAGTTATAATTGGTTAAGTGAATATTTACCTGAAGCGATAGATCCGGCTCAATTGTCGAAAATTCTTACTTCCATCGGATTAGAAGTGGAGAGTTTAGAGCGATTCGAAAAAATTAAAGGCAGTTTAAACGGATTAGTAGTGGGGGAAGTAATGGAATGTGAACCACATCCAAATGCAGATAAATTAAGGATTACAAAAGTAAGTATTGGTACCCAAGAATTACTTAAAATTGTTTGCGGTGCTCCCAATGTTGCAAAAGGCCAGAAAGTAGTGGTAGCAACCATTGGCACAACTATTTTTCCGTTAAATGGCGATCCGATTACAATGAAACTCGCTAAAATTCGCGGAGAAGAGAGCATGGGAATGATTTGTGCCGAAGATGAAATTGGTATCGGAGCAAGTCATGATGGAATTATCATTCTTCCAAATGATTCAACAGCTGGTACACCAGCAAATGATATTTTTAGCGCTTACGCTGATTGGATTTTTGAAATTGGATTAACACCCAATAGAATGGATGCCATGAGCCATATGGGCGTTGCTCGAGATGTTTGTGCCTATTTAACCCATCACCAAAAAGAAACAAAGGTAAAATCTCCTTTCAATAATAGTTTCAAAACGGATAACAACAATTTGCCTATAAAAGTAACTGTTGAAAATTCAATTGATTGTCCCCGTTATGCAGGACTAACAATTAGTGGTGTTACTGTAAAACCATCACCTGAATGGCTGGTAAATAAATTAACAGCAATAGGAATAAGAACCATCAATAATATTGTAGACATCACCAATTTTATTTTACATGAAACAGGTCAACCCTTACATGCATTTGATACAAATGCAATAACTGGAAACGAAATCATTGTAAAAAATTGTACAGATCAAACTGCTTTTACAACTTTAGATGACAAAGAAAGAAAATTGAATGCTGCAGATTTAATGATCTGTAATTCAACTGAACCAATGTGTATCGCCGGTGTTTTTGGAGGCACCAAAAGTGGGGTATCTTTAAATACTACATCCATCTTTTTAGAAAGTGCATGTTTTAATTCTACCAGTATTAGAAAAACTTCTTTGCGCCATGGATTAAGAACAGATGCTGCAACTAGATTCGAAAAAGGTATTGATATTTCAAATACGGTAAATGTGCTGAAACGCGCTGCCCTATTAATTAAAGAAGTAGCTGGAGGCGAAATTTCTAGTGAACTTATCGATATTTATCCAGATCCAAAACCAAGAGCAATAGTAACAATTAAAAATCATTATCTTAAAAAATTAAGTGGTAAAAATTACCATGCCGATAAGGTAAAAAGAATTTTAACTTCACTTGGATTTACTATTGCAAAGGAAGGTATGGACGAGTTAACTGTAGAAGTACCTTATAGCAAAACAGATATCAGCATCCCAGCAGATATAGTAGAAGAAATATTAAGGATAGATGGATTAGATAATGTAGAGATTCCTACAATGATTAGTATTAGTCCTGCAGTTGAATCGCTTGGGTTCAAAGAAAACCTAAGAGAAAAAATTGCTCATTTTTTAGTAGGAAAGGGATTTACAGAAATCATCACCAACTCTATTACTAATAGTAAATATTTTGATGAAGTTACCAGTGCTTACACGGTAAAAATGATGAATAACCTAAGTGCTGAATTAGATGTTTTAAGGCCTTCCATGCTTGAAAGTGGACTAGAAACAATTGCTTATAACCTCAATAGAAAAAACAATAACCTTCAACTATTTGAATTTGGTAAAACCTATCAAACCAACAAAGATGGGTTTATTGAAGAAGAGCATTTTAGCTTATTTGTAACTGGCAATAATTACGAAAAAGGATGGAGAAATAAAGGAAGTCAGTTAGATTTTTTTGCAATGAAAGGATTAGCTACTGCAATTTTACAATACTGCGGAATTGGCAATTTTCGATTTGAATTGCTTCCTGAAGATGCTGCTACTGTATTAATATATGCAGACAAGCATTTGCTTGGTTCTATCTATACAGTAAGTAGCCAAAAACTACTCAGTTTTGATGTGAAGCAGCCAGTTTTTATGATCAATCTGCCATTTAAAAAATTAGTATC
>JAYVRC010000422.1:0-4314 GCA_043776615.1 Sphingobacteriia bacterium | reverse complement strand
TAGAAAATATTGCTTTGCAATTATTTGAGCGAGGTAAATTAATTGCTAAAGAAAGAGGATTGATTTTAGCAGATACAAAATATGAATTCGGAAAAATTGGCAATACTATTTATTTGATGGATGAAATTCACACACCAGATTCATCTCGCTATTTTTACGAAGATGGATTTGAAGAGCGTCAAGTAAATGGTGAACGTCAAAAACAATTGAGCAAAGAATTTGTAAGAGAATGGTTAATCTCTAATAATTTTATGGGAAAAGAAAATCAAGTAATTCCTGAAATGTCTGTTGAATGGGTAAACACTATTAGTAATAGATATATTGAACTATATGAAAAAGTAATTGGCGAAAAATTTATTCCACAAAATTTATCAACATCAGAAACCGACAACTGTATCATTGAATCTATCAATCAACTCAAGATTAAAGACTAGTTAGATCGTCCTCTTTTTTTGAAATAATTGGCAAACGTGGCCTAAGTCTTGCACTACTTTTATTGAAAATATGTTGCCCCTTATCAATTCCCTTACGAATAGCTTCTTGCCTTTCTTGAGGAAGATGTATCGTATCAGTACATTCTATGCTACAACAACCATTCAATTTATCTGCACATGATTTACATTGAATAAATAATAAATGGCATCCATCATTTTTACAATTGGTGTGTGAATCACAAGGAGCTCCACATTGATGGCAATGAGCAATAACATCGTTTGTTATACGCTCACCTAATCTATCATCGAATACAAAATTTTTTCCAATAAATTTTGATGTCATCCCTTTTACTTTAATTTCATTTGCATAATGAATTATTCCACCTTCTAAATGAAATACATGCTGAAATCCTTCATGCAACATATAAGCACTTGCTTTTTCGCATCTTATTCCACCAGTGCAATACATAATAATATTCTTATTTTCTTTCCCTTTCAACATATCTACTGCCATTGGCAACTGTTCTCTAAATGTATCAGATGGAATTTCAATTGCATTGGCGAAATGACCTACTTCAAATTCATAATGATTGCGCATATCAACTATTACCGTATCAGGATTATTGGCTAATTCATTCATCTGAACTGCATTTACATATCTCCCTTTATTTTCCATAGAAAATTTCGGATCTTCAATGCCATCTGCAACAATTTTATCGCGCACTTTTATTTTGAGTACCCAAAAACTCTTACCTTGTTTCAATACATCATTAAGTCCATCAACATCTTCTACAGCAATATTCAGTCGGATATTACGCAATGCATCAATTTGGCTAATTGCTATTTTAAAGTCGTTTAAAAAATGATCAGGAACACTTAGTTGTGCATTGATTCCTTCTTTTGCAATATAGATTCTTCCAAACACCAACAACGTGTTAAATAATTTGTATAAATCATCTCTAAATTGCTGTGGATTTTGAATAGGGAAATAATTGTAAAAGCTAATGGTAGTTCTTCGAAAAGTTTCTTCCATTAAGCAAGCTTTCAACTCCTTGTTTGAAATTCGATTATGTAATACTGGCATAATAATAAATTTTAGACATAAGCATTACCTATGTTCCATTAAAAAAGGAGTCGCTTGCAGGGCAACCAAAATTCATCACAAAAGTACAAATTATCGTGTAAATGGAATGGATATCTTAAACCCACTTGGCTTTAAACCATTTTGCTCAAATCCTTGAACAAAATCTACTCTAATCAGTTTTAAGATATTTTCAAGTCCAATAAAATATTCTAAATAATTTGTTCCATTATCAACATGCAATCCGTTTACACCAGTTACAAAAAACCAATTTAATTTTTTAAACCCGGGAATTTTATTACTTATAAATCCATTTAAATGATGTTCTATAAAAACAGCTGAATTAAAAGTAGCAGTATTGCTATACCTGTAATATCCTGCTAATTGAAAACTATTTAAAAATGTTGAAGAGAATGCAGTTTGATTTCCTAAAAAATGTTGATAATCCGGAATAAACGTTTTGTTTGAATTAATAAATCCACCTGCAACAATATTATAATTAAATCTACCAAATAGCTTAAGATTTAAATCGTCGTTTATACTTATTAGCCAACGAGTATAATCTACATCACTACTAAATAATCCCTTTATTCCTTTAGTAATACTTGCATTTATTGTTGGAAAACGAGAACCAATATTTATTTTTCTATCTGGAAATTCCACATATTTTGAACCTGGCCTCCAATTAATACCAATTGTTAGTAAAGCGGCTTTATTATTAACCATATTAGCATTGGTTAATTCTGTTGGAAAATTTGGAGAAAATTGTCGATCGGTAAAATCTTTCCAAGTAGTTATATCTGCAAGATTATCCAAAGAATATCTATTCTGAAACTGAAAATTAGCATTCAAATTAATGCCACTTCCTATACCTTGATTGTAGGCTATTCTAAAAAAATCTGCTTCATAAATTTTAAAATAATTATACTCTCCTGTTAAAGTGTATAACGTATTAATTCGCTCACTAATAGGATCTGCATTATTAAACTGAAATACTTTTCTTCCGCCTGATAGAGAAATTGATTGTATATATTTTTTTCCGAAATTATAATTTAATAAAAGATTTGCATTGACGTGAGTATTTGCAAATCCATAACGGACATTAGGTGTTATAGATAAAGATTTTCGTCCTTCAAATTGTTTATTATAAGTAGGTGTAAACTGAACAACTCCACCTTCTACTGTATTATAATTGAGTGTTTTGATCAAAGGATCAAAACTGATGCTTTCTTTTTTCTTTTGCCTACTAAATGTTTGACCTGAAAAAAGAATTCCTCCAATTCGGATTTTATTTCTTTTTTTATCCAAAGAATCTAAATAATGAGGATCTTTTCTTACTTGTTCTAGGCTATCTTTTTTTTGATAATCTCTACGCTCTTCTGTTAACAAAGGAATAGGACGAATACTATCCCAATAAGCAATCGTCTTTTTATTTGAACTATCATAAAATTTCAAGATGGTATTATCGAAAAACTTAGCTTTAAATGTGGGGCCAAGATTAAACTGGTCGTACACTTGCAAAAAATTTCCAAAGAAATCAAATCCAAAAAACTTTCCAGAAGGATAGATAATTTGATTTTTAATTACCCAGTAATTTCCAGCTGGTACATAATTTTGTTGAATTACAAGTGTATCTAACAATTGCATTTGCTGTTGCTTTAACAACTTCAAATCAATACTTTGAATTCTCCAATCGTTTTCACTTATATTAATATACCCTGAAAAAAGCGGTTCATAAGGCCTTTTGGGGATTACCTTAATTCTACTAACTTCTTTTCCGAATTCAAAAAAAGTTCCTTCAAATTTGTACCTATAAAAATTCAATGCATTATTAGATATTGGTGAAATAAAGCCTCTTGGATTTAAACTTCTACCCAAAGAAATTGTGTTCTCATAAAAAGAAATAATTTGAGGACTACTAAATCCAAATCCATCACTTTGTCCACTTACTTTAGTTGATATAACTTCTATCTTTCTTTTATTTGGCTCTTCAACCGAGTATTTTGCTACGGTTTCTGATAGGAAAAGCATTTTTCGTTTACTTGTATCACCATCTTCAAAATCTACTTTCTGTCCAAAAAAAGATTTTGGATAGTTGCGCAATTGTAATTGACCCTTTATATATACATCGCAACTAAACTGTTTAATTTCATTTAAATGTTCTTCTCTACTTGCAATGGCTTTTCTGATGATAGCATATGCTGGATCTTCTCCACCTGATTTTACCAAAACATCTTTTAAATCGTATTGACGAGGCTCTAAACTAAAATCAACTACCAAATCAACATTAGCTAACCTTATTTTTTTCTCAACTGTAGTAAACCCTACAAATTGGCAAACCAAAGTATATTCACCCTGATCAAGCGAAATGCTATATAAACCATTTTTATTTGCCGAAACCCCTTTTGTAGTTCCTTTAATGAGGATTGAAGAAAAAGCCAATGGCTTATTTTCTTTTCCAAAACTAATAATACCACTAACAGTTGCTGCATTTACACTGTAGAATAAAAATAAAGTAATAAATAAGCAATAAATTTTACTCATAGAGTGTTTAAATGATTACAGATAGTTTTCAAAAAAATCATTACAAAAAAAAGCCAGAATTGTTATCCGGCCTTTAACAAATTTATTTTTAAACTCAGCTTTATTGAGCCATTTTTTCTTGCCATGCCAACATTCCACCTACTACGTTGATTGTGTTTGTAAAACCTGCTGTTTCTAAAATTAAACAAGCTTGACCGCTTCTATTTCCGCTTCTACAATAAACATAAAGTGGTTGATCTTTCATTTCTTCTAATT
>JAYVRC010000421.1:0-4326 GCA_043776615.1 Sphingobacteriia bacterium | reverse complement strand
TTGGATGCTTCAAAAGTTAATGTTCATGGTGGAGCCGTTTCTCTCGGTCACCCTTTAGGCTGTAGCGGAGCTAGAATAATAGTTACCCTAATTAACGTACTTAAGCAACATGGCGGCAAAATTGGGGCAGCTGGTATTTGTAATGGGGGGGGTGGCGCAAGTGCTATGGTAATTGAAAATATTGCATAATTCAGCAATAACTATTTTTTACAAATTCCTACACGTTGGTTAACAAATTCGTTTTTAGTAATTGCATTAAGCATTGATAATGCTAGGTCTCCTGCATTTATTTGATAGGTATTTGGCTCTGGTGCATAGTTGACTGAAGTAGCAAATAATCCTGTTTCATCAGCATCAATAATATTGGGCGGACAATAGAAAGTCCAATCTAATCCCGATGCATTCAATTGCTCATAAGCTTTCAAATGTTCTTTGCCAACTGGTATAAACTCTTCGGGGTAATTAGGCGTATCAATTAATAAATGTTCATCATCAGCATTTAAAACGCCCATTCCTCCTAAAGCCACTATTCTCTTAATACCTTTTTCTTGCATTTGAGCAATGATGTTTTTCATTCCTAAACTCCTGCTTTTATCATTTCCATCGAATGATCCCCCAATAACAGAAATCACTGAATCGGTACTTATTAAAGCTTTTGCGATGTCTTTTTGATCAAGAATATAACCTTTTATTGCAATTAGCTTTTTATTGCGGTTATCTTGGTCAATTAAATTTTCTACATTTCTTCCAAATGCTGAAACTGTAAAATCTCTATTCAATGCTTGCTGAACAACTCTTTTTCCAACCTGACCAGTAGCGCCAAAAACAGTTAAATGCATGATAGTGAAATTAATTAATTAGCGCTTAGTTGCTGTTCTATTTCTTGCATAGAAATACCTTGATGACTTTCATCATAAATACATTGGGTATTTTTTATTACTAAAATCTGTGGAGATTCGTGATGTACCTGAAATTTCTCAGCCACTTCATTAGATAAGACCCTGTTTTTTATTAAATCCAGGAAGTAAAAATCTGCTTGTTCAGATGCCGTTTCACGTTCTAAACGGTTTAATGCCATAGAGCTAATACTGCATCTAGTGCTATGTTTGAATATTACCTGTGGTAAAGTGTTAGATTTCTGGCTGATTGTATCCAATTGGTCACTTGATGTTAACGGAATCCATTTCATATTGAGATTTATACAAAATTACTCTATTAAATCTATCCTCTGAAATAACGTGGATTAGTAGTTGGGCATCCTCTACCTTTTTCTGAAGCACAAGAAGATAAACACACAATTACAAAGCCCGCAATAAGTAGTACAAAAGTTATTTTTTTCATGTGTTTTTTATGCTATTTCATTTTATATTAGATATGCATGTATTTTGCACTTTAACAAAGATATAGTTTCAAGTGAAAATGCAGCCTTGCCAAAATCATTTAAACTTTAAATTAACGATTTAAAAACTATAACGTATGCGAGTTCATTTTATTTCAATAGGGGGTAGTGTAATGCATCAATTGGCTATTGCTTTATATAAAAAAGGGTATCGCATATCTGGAACAGATGATGAAATTTTTGAACCTGCAGCAGGAAATTTGACTGAATTTGGCTTATTGCCTACTAAAATAGGATGGAACCCCGATTTAATTACATCCGATATAGATGCCATTATTTTAGGAATGCATGCAAAAGAAGATAATCCTGAACTACTGAAAGCCAAGGAGTTAGGATTGGCCATCTACAGTTTCCCTGAATATATATTTCAAGAAAGTAAACAAAAGAAAAGAATTGTAGTTGGAGGTAGTCATGGTAAAACCACTACAACTAGCATGGTAATGCATGCACTAAAAGAACTCAATACAAAATTCGATTATTTAGTTGGAGCAAAACTGGCAGGTTTTGAACAATCTGTAAATATTACGGATGCACCTATAATTGTTTGTGAAGGAGATGAATATCCGGCAAGTGCTATTGAGCGTAAACCCAAGTTCCACTTTTTGTACCCACATATTGCCATATTAACTGGTATTGCTTGGGATCATATTAATGTGTTCCCTACATTCGATTTTTATTTGGAGCAATTTATAATATTTATAAATCGTATTGAAACTGGTGGAGTATTGATTTTCAATGCAGAAGACAAGGTATTAAATAAATTAGTTGAAGATAATAAAAGGGCCGATATCCGCTATTTGCCTTATGGTGTTCCAATACATACAATTGAAAATGGTGTAACTACAGTAACTATTAATGGTGCAAGTGGACTGCTTTCAGTTTTTGGTAACCATAATCTCATGAATTTGAATGCAGCTTTTTTTGCTTGTGCAGAATTAGGCATTTCAGTTAAAGATTTTATAAGCGTGATGACTAATTTTACTGGGGCCTCCAAAAGATTGGAACTCTTGGCTTCCAATAATCATATAAATGTGTATCGCGATTTTGCTCATGCTCCAAGCAAAGTGAAAGCCACAGTTGAGGCTGTAAAAAAACAATACCCCGAAAGGACACTTTTCGGAATTTTGGAGCTACATACTTTCAGTAGTTTAAATGAAGCATTTATGGAACAATACAATGGTGCTTTTGATCAGGTAGACGTTGGAGTAGTTTTTTACTCTAAGCACGCATTGGAGTTAAAAAGGTTGCCCGATTTACTTGCTGAGAAAGTTTTAGAAGGATTTAATAAAAATGGGTTGATTGTAATAAATGATAAAAAAGAATTAGCGGATTGGTTTGAGCAACAGAACTTTAATCATTCTAATATTCTATTAATGAGTAGTGGAAACTATGACGGATTAGATATAATTTCGTTGGCTAAGCGTATCTCCGAAAAATAAACCTACTTTAAAAAATGAAGCTTCAATTAACTCGACCAATCGCTTTTATTGATTTAGAAACTACAGGAGTGCATATCAGTAATGATCGTATTGTAGAAATTGCAATAGTAAAAATATTGCCAGACGGAACAAATCAAGTAAAAAGAAAACTCATTAACCCATTAATGCCAATTCCTGCTGGTTCTAGCGCTATTCATGGTATTACCGATGATATGGTTAAAGACGCACCTAGTTTTAAACAAGTGGCCAATGAATTGAAGCAATTTATAGACAATTGCGATTTGGGTGGATACAATAGCAATCGTTTTGATGTGCCAATGTTAATTGAGGAATTTTTAAGAGCTGGAATTGAATTTACTACCGATGATAAAAAACTGGTAGATGTTCAAAAGGTTTTTCATATGATGGAACAACGTACCTTAACAGCTGCTTATAAATTTTATTGTAATAAATCATTAGATGGTGCACATAGTGCCGAAGTAGATGCTACAGCAACCTGGGAAGTACTCGAAGCGCAGCTTGAACGCTACCCTCAAATTGGAAATACAGTTGAAAATATTGTGAAGTTTACTGGTGAAGACGATATAGTTGATTTTGCCCGTCGCTTTATAAAAGAAAATGGAATCGAAATATTTAATTTCGGAAAACACAAAGGCAAGCCAGTTATTCAGGTATTAAAAGAAGAGCCCCAATACTATGATTGGATGATGAAAGGTGATTTTGCTATGAATACCAAGCAAAAACTTACTGAAATGCTCAACCGCAGTGTGCTAAAAAAGTCTTAACCTACACATTAGCAATTTATTAATCTACAATATATAGGCCTTTTTTATCAAATTCTTTCATCATTAATGTATCTTCATTGCAAACTCTTTAAAATTAATTGGAGAAATTAGTCATTATACCAACATACAACGAACGCGAGAATATTGTTGCAATAGTTACTGCTGTAGTTAATTTAAACCAAGGCTATAATGTTTTGGTAATAGATGATGGTTCACCTGATGGGACAGCATCGATAGTGAAAGATTTAATGGTGCAATTCCCTAATCAACTTTTTTTAGAAGAAAGAAGTGGTAAAAGTGGGTTAGGAACAGCATATATACACGGATTTAAATGGGCTTTAAAAAGAGGGTATCAGTTTATTTTTGAAATGGATGCCGATTTTTCACACAATCCCCGCGACCTCGAAAATTTATACATTGCTTGTAAAAATGATGGAGCAGATTTATCGATAGGTAGTAGGTATGTTAAAGGTGGGAAAACTGAAAATTGGCCAGTAGATCGTCAATTGTATTCGAGAGGAGGAGCAATTTATACTAAACTGTTAACATGGATGCCAATTCAAGACCCTACTGCGGGTTTTGTATGTTATAAAAGAATTGTTTTAGAAACGATCAATTTTGATATGATTGCTTTTGTTGGTTATGCATTTCAGATTGAAATGAAATTTGCAGCATGGAAATTAGGTTTTACAATAAAAGAAAT
>JAYVRC010000420.1:0-4359 GCA_043776615.1 Sphingobacteriia bacterium | reverse complement strand
GGAATAGGGCTAATCCACCATCTTTTGGATCATCGTTTCCTTCAGCAATTTTTTTCTTTGCTTCTGTTAAAAAATTTTGTGTTGCTCTTTTTTGGGCATCAATTAATTTTTCTACTCTTGGCTTTAATTCAAAAAATTGTTGTTCTCCAGTTTGGTGCCCTATTGGACCAGAAATGATTAATGGAGTTCTTGCATCATCAATTAAAACAGAATCTACTTCATCCACCATTGCAAAATGGTGTTTGCGTTGAACCATTTCTTCCGGACTATGCACCATATTGTCTCGCAGATAATCAAAACCAAATTCATTATTGGTACCATAAGTAATGTCTGCCAAATAAGCTTTTCTTCGAGCTTCGCTATTGGGCTCATGCTTATCAATACAATCAACAGTTAATCCCAACCATTCAAAAATGGTTCCATTCCATTCACTATCTCTTTTTGCCAAATAATCGTTTACAGTTACAATATGTACTCCTTCGCCTGCTAATGCATTTAAATATGCTGGTAAAGTTGATACAAGTGTTTTACCTTCCCCAGTGGCCATTTCGGCAATTTTACCTTGGTGCAAAACACTACCTCCAATTAACTGAACATCGTAATGCAACATATTCCATAAAACGGCAGTACCACCTGCAATCCATGTATTTTTAAATGATACCTGATCTCCAGCAATGGAAATATATTCTTTTCTAACACTTAAATCGCGGTCTAGTTGGGTTGCTGTTGAAGTAATTATTTCATTTTCTTTAAACCTGCGAGCAGTTTCTTTAATTACAGCAAAAGCTTCTGGTTGAATTGCTGCAAGTGCTACTTCAATTTGCTGGTCTCTTTCTTTTTTAAGTTGGTCAATTCCTTGATAAATAAGGTCTTTATTGTGAATATCAGCCTCTGGCAATGCATCTGCTTCTGCTTTTCTAGCACTAATATCGGCATCAATTGAAGTTAAGTGCTGTTGAATACGATCTTTGAACTCAACTGTTTTAGCTCGAAGCTGATCGTTAGAAAGTGCTTGATATTGCTGAAAAAACTGGTTTGCTTTTTGCACAATAGGCATTAAAACTTGCACATCTTTTTCACTTTTACTGCCCCCAAATAACTTAGAAATAAACTTCAACATATAATTATAGCGATAATATGAACAATGATCTTATCAAACAGCGTGCGAAAATTGATTTTTAGTCAATTTGACACACTAATTTAAGAGCCGGCAAAGGTAAGGTTTTGAATGAGACCAATGATCCGGTTTAATCAATTGATTATGTTTGATAAAGCTAAACTATTCACTTTCGCGGTAAATAGCCAAGTTTGTATTGGAAAATAGTACAGTTTCTGCTACTTTTGCAGCCCCTTTACTAACATTATACCTATAAACAATGGCTGGTCAATTAAAAGAGGTTAGATCTAGAATTAAAAGTGTACAAAGCACTCAGCAAATTACCAAAGCAATGAAAATGGTAAGTGCGGCAAAATTACGCCGAGCGCAAGACTCCATCACACAAATGCGTCCTTATGCCAAAAAATTACAAGAAATGCTGAGCAATATTGTAAGCAGTATTGAAGGAGGAATGACATTGGCTTTAGCAGATGAAAGAGCCATTGAAAAAGTACTGTTAATTGTAATCACCAGCGACAGAGGATTATGTGGAGGCTACAATGCTAATATTGCAAAGCTGGCTAAAAGTACAGTTGCAGAAAAATACGATGCTCAATGGAAAAAGGGAAATGTTGAAATATGGAATATCGGTAAAAAAGGATATGAAACACTCACCAAAGCTGGATACAAAACAAATGCTACTTACAAAGACATTTATTTAAACTTGAATTTCGAATCGGTACAATTGGCTGCACAAGCTGCTATGAAAGCATTTGAAAATAAAGAGTTTGATGTAGTAGAAATTATTTACAGTGAGTTTAAGAATGCAGCTACTCAAGCATTTACAGCCGAGCCATTTTTACCTATTCCTAAAGTAGCTAGTTTAGATAGCAAGAAAAAAACCGACTTTATTTTTGAGCCTGTAAAAGAGCAATTGATTGCAGAACTGATGCCAAAAATATTAAATACTCAATTGTATAAAGCTGTGTTAGATGGTAATGCAAGTGAGCATGGAGCAAGAATGACTGCAATGGATAAAGCAAGTGAGAATGCAAATGAGTTATTAAAATCGCTCAAAATTAGTTACAACCGTGCCCGTCAAGCTGCTATTACAACAGAATTAACAGAGATTGTGAGTGGAGCAGCAGCATTACAAGGATAAATTAAGTTAAAAGTGAAAAGTGAGTAGTTATTGAATTTGTAGTTCCACTTTTAACTCTTAACTTTTAACTTTTAACTCTAACAAAAAATGGAACTAAGCGAGATTATACCACATATTGAAGTACTCATTTTTGCAAGTGAAAAACCACTTACCTCATTAGATATTGTTGAGTTAATCAATAATAGTTTTGGATTTTTAGAGGAGCGTATTTCCTTAGACCAGATTGAATCGGCAGTGGAAGGCATCAGAGAAAAGTATGATTCAGAATTTTACCCTTTTGAAGTGCGAGAAAGTGGTGGAGGATGGCAATTTCTTACTAAGAAAGATTTTCATAAAACAATAGCTCAATTAAATGGAGATAAATTTTTAAAGCGCCTATCAAATGCAGCTTTAGAAACATTGGCCATTATTGCATACAAACAGCCCATCACTAAAGGAGAAATCGAAGCCATCCGGGGTGTAAATACAGATTATAGTATTCAGAAGCTACTAGAAAAAGAACTTATTTTAATTAGTGGAAGAAATGAGCAGATGCCCGGAAAACCACTGATATATGCCACTTCTAAAACTTTTATGGATTATTTCGGCATCAATAATACTTCAGATTTACCAAAAATTAGAGAGGTATTAGCAGAACAATTGGTAGAAGGAACAATTATTAGACCAGAAGACTTTACCGACCAACCAATTGCCGATTCTATAGCACAAGATGAAGAAATTATGGAAGGTGATGTTTCCGAAATAGCAGTTAATGTAGAAGGGGAGCTGATTATTAAAAAAGAAGAAGAAACAGATAATTCAACTGAAGAAAATAACCCAGCATAAATTTGGTTATTATCTTTACACTATGCCCCTAACAATCAGCAACAAACAACTATCATCTATTGCAGCAACCTATGGTACTCCTTTGTACGTGTATAATGCAGATAAGATAACCGATCAGTACCTGCAACTAACAAATGCATTTAAAGGAATTAATGCAAAATTCTTTTTTGCTTGCAAATCCCTTACCAATATTAATATCCTTAAACACATTCATTCGCTCGGATGTAATATAGATTGTAGTTCTATCAATGAAGCTAAATTGGCATTATATGCTGGCGTGGCTCCTAAAAATATTTTATACACTAGCAATGGCATAGCTTTTGAAGAAATTCAGGAAGCAGTAGAATTAGGCATTAATATCAATATTGACAGTCTATCTAATCTAGAAAAATTTGGAAAACAATATGGCCATAGTTACCCTGTAGGAATAAGATTGCGCCCCAATATTATGGCGGGAGGAAACTTAAAAATATCTACTGGTCATGAGAAGAGTAAATTCGGCATACCGATTGAACAACTAGATTCAATGCTTACTTTAATTAAAACACATAATATTTACATTGCTGGTTTACATGTGCATACAGGAAGTGAAATAAAAGACGTTGAAATATTCATGCAAGTAGCCGATATTTTTTTCGATTTAATTCCACATTTTCCTGAATTACAATTTCTAGATCTCGGAGGCGGATTTAAAGTGCCCTATCATGATAATGAGTCTGGTGCTGATATTCAACTTTTGGCAACTAAAGTAAATGAAGTAATTATTAAATTGAAATCTCATTACGGAAAAGAATTTCAAACATGGTTCGAACCAGGTAAATATTTAGTGAGTGAATGCGGAAATTTTATTACCACTGTAAATGTTATTAAAGAAAATATTGTTGCAACATTTGTAGGGGTTGATAGTGGATTTAATCACTTAATAAGACCAATGTTTTATGAATCTTTTCATCGCATTAGAAATATCAGCAATCCAGATGGGAGTTTTAAAAAATATGCAGTAGTAGGAAATATTTGCGAAACAGACACTTTTGCTTGGGATAGAGAATTGAATGAAGTTAGAGAGGGCGATTTATTGGTTTTTGATAATGCAGGCGCCTATGGATTTGAAATGGGTAGTAATTACAATTCACGTTTTTTACCAGCACAAGTAATGATAAAAGAAAGCGAAATTCATTTGATTCGTAAAAGAGATAATTTTGAGGATTTATTAAGAAACCAGATAGTCATCAATTGATAACTTATTAGTAGTTTGCATAGTAATGATTGAAGTAAC